>JANPJW010000001.1:0-5241 GCA_031425715.1 Chitinophagaceae bacterium
TCGGGCTGGCCGCCAAGCGCATCAACGTAGAAGTAAACAAAGCCGGCCTGGTAGACATATTGGGAGATGCCGGCACTACGAATGTGCAGGGAGAAGAAGTAAAAAAACTGGATGTTTTTGCCAACAACCAAATGGTGGGAGTGCTTAGGCACGGTATCAGTTGCGCTGGGATAGGTAGCGAAGAGCTAGATGATATAGTAGTGTTTGATGATGAAATTAGTAACAAATCGAAATATGTGTGTTTGTTCGATCCGCTGGACGGCAGCAGCAACATTGATGTGAATGTTTCTATCGGAACCATCTTCAGCATATTTAAAAGAGTGAGCCCGCTGGGTACGCCTGCTATAGAAGCAGATTTTTTGCAGGCCGGAACCAAACAGGTAGCTGCAGGATATATTATTTACGGATCTTCAACCATGCTGGTGTACGCTACCCGCCGCGGTGTAAATGGTTTTACGCTCGACCGCTCCATCGGAGAATTTACCCTCAGCCATCCAGACATTAAATGCCCGGAAATTGGTAAAATGTATTCGGTGAACCATGGCAACTTTTTTCAGTACGAGGAAAATGTGAGGCAGTACATCAACGTTTGCCAAAAAAAGGACAAGACCAATGGAGGACCCTACACGCAGCGTTACATTGGCAGTATGGTAAGCGATGTACATCGAAATCTTATCCGGGGTGGAATCTTTATGTATCCGGGCACCATGAATCGCCCAAAGGGTAAACTGCGCCTTATGTATGAGTGCAACCCTTGTGCTTTCATAGTGGAAGTTGCGGGTGGAAAATCTACCGATGGTACCCAATCCATATTAGACATTGTGCCGCAAAGCCTGCACGAGCGTACACCCTTTTTTGTAGGTAGCTTAAAAATGATGGAAGAACTGGAGACATACATTCACCAGCAGAATTAAATATTGCAGTCAGCATTATCAAAAAACAGGCAAGTGAAAACAATTATTTCGGTAAAAAATTTGGTGAAGGACTACGGGAATTTTAAAGCCGTAAAAGATATTTCCTTTGATGTATACGAGGGTGAAATCTTCGGGCTGCTGGGTCCTAACGGAGCCGGTAAATCTACCACACTCGAAATTATGGAAACGCTGCGTATCAAAACCAGTGGACAAGTGTTGATAGGGGGATTCGATCTGGATAAACAGGCAGACGATATAAAAAAAATCATTGGCGTTCAATTGCAATCATCCGGCTTTTACCCGGGACTGAACCTTGTGGAACTCATCCATTTATTTGGAGGCCTTTACAATAAACAGGTAGACCCAATGGAATTGCTTAAAAAGGTAAACCTTCAAGATAAGGCAAAAAATAAAAGCAAGGAATTAAGCGGCGGCCAGCGACAACGTTTCTCCATTGCCACAACGCTTATCAACCAGCCTAAAATAGTTTTCCTGGATGAGCCTACTACCGGCCTCGATCCGCAGGCACGACGGAACCTTTGGGAACTTATCAAAGAAATTAGAGACAATGGCGCTACAGTAATACTCACCACTCATTATATGGATGAGGCAGAACAACTCTGCGATCGCATTGCCATCCTGGACGAAGGCAAGATTATACAATTAGATTCTCCGGATAAAATGATAGATGACCTTGTAGCCAGCGGCTTTGAGCGCCCAAAGCAAGTAAAGGCTGCAAGTTTGGAAGATGTTTTTATACATTTAACAGGCAAGGAGATGAGGGATGAATAAAAGTGCTTTTATTTGTAAAAATTTTTAAAATTTAAAATAAACAACCACGATGAAAAGAACAGCCTTGTGCCTCCTGGCCGCTGTAACCGTATCTTTCGGAGCAATTGCCCAAACAAAAAAGCCCGTTGTAAAAATGACACCTAAACCCGTGGCAAAATCGGTTGTAGTGTCACCCCTTATGAAAAACAGTACCGACAGTTTTAGTTACGCTGTAGGCTTAAATATTGCAACCAGTATGAAGCAGCAGGGAGTTACCAGCATTAACGGTGCTCTTATGCAAAAAGCCATTGACGATGTACTAAAAGGGCGTAAACCTTCTTTAACAGAAGATCAGGCAAATATGACGTTGCAGGCAAAAATGCAGCAATTGTCTGAGAAAAAATCTGCTGGCGAAAAAGCCAAGGGCATGGCATTTTTGGATGCTAATAAAAAAAGAACTGGCGTAAAAACGCTTCCTAACGGACTGCAATACGAAGTACTAAAGTCTGGCGAAGCCAATGGTATGAAGCCAACAGCGCAGGATACAGTAGTGGTGCACTATGTAGGTACTTTAATTGACGGTACCAAGTTCGACGCTTCTACTGACAGGGGCGAACCGGCAGAATTTCCTGTTGGCGGCGTTATACGTGGCTGGACAGAGATTTTGCAACTGATGACAACAGGCGACAAATGGAAAGTAGCCATCCCGAGCGACCTTGCTTATGGTGATAGGGGAGCGGGCGCTGCCATCCCCCCCGGAGCTGCGCTAGTCTTTGAAATAGAGTTATTAAAAATTAAGCCTGCAACTAAATAAGATGGATCAATTTCAATACCCCATCGGTAAATATATTGAGCAACCCTTCTCCCAAAAGCAACTGGGAGAATGGCTGCTGGATATACAAACACTGCCGATGCATATGGAGCATGCCATTTTAAATTTAGATGAAGCGGCTTTGCAGGCGCCTTACCGGCCCGGTGGCTGGACGAGGTCGCAGGTGGTGCATCATGTTGCAGACAGTCATATGAATGCTTACATCCGTTTCAAACTTGGCCTCACCGAAGATAACCCTACCATAAAGCCTTACGACGAAAACGCCTGGGCCCAACTGGCTGATACTAAAAATCTGCCCATTAATATTTCTATCACGCTTTTGTTTTCTTTACATCTTCGCCTGCATGAACTTTTAAAAAATATAAAGGAAGAAGATTGGAGCCGCAGCATAGTTCATCCAGGTTATCAAAAAACGATGACACTCTGGTACCTGCTTGGGTTGTATGCCTGGCATGGTCGTCACCATGTGGCGCATGTAAAAATCCCGTTTGTAATCCCAGGCTAGATGCTGGCTCAATTTGCAGGTTTGCCGAAATTATTTTTTTGCCCGGCAGTTTTACCTTAACTCAGCATCCTTGTGGCTCCCCCGTCAGCATTGCGGGGTCACTCACTTGTGCGGTATACCTTTTGGCAACGCATTCCCTAATTCCTGAAGCTATACTTTTAAACCGATCAACGTCGGTTGCATTAGTCTTCCGTTATTTTATAAAAATACAATCACCCATTTTTTAGACCATTACTTATGCCTTCTTATAAAACACTCAGCACAGAATTCATCAACAAGCATATATATTTTACCGCACGAAAAGATGCTTACGAAACCCCTGATGGAAAACTGGTAGATCCTTATTTTGTAGTTGAACTACCAGTAAGCGTATGTGCCATGGCCATCACCGAAAACAATGAAGTGTTAATGGTAGAGCAGTATCGCCACCCCATAGGTAAAAAAATATTGGAACTGCCCGGGGGTTTTGTAGATGAAGGCGAAGCGCCTCAGCAGTCCATAGCCAGGGAGTTGATGGAAGAAACGGGTTATAGCTTCGATAGTTTTCATTACCTCGGCCAAACAGCCGCCAATCCTGGCGTATTAAACAATTTCACACATCTGTTTCTGGCCATTGGTGGCAAGAAAGTAGCCGCCCAGTCCCTTGATGCAAATGAGGAAATAGAAATTCATTTCAAGTCTCTGGGAGAAGCAAGGCAATTATTATTAGAAAACAAAGTAGAGCAAGCGATGCATGCGTTGTGTATGTTTTATGCATTCCAGTTTTTAGAAAGCCAGGTGAAGGGGTAGATTCGATCAATGGGGCTAAAGCCCCGGAGTTTGTTTGTTTTTTGTTTCCCCGGCCTAAAGGCCGGGGCAATTCAAGAGCAATTGCCGTCTAAAGCCGGCGGCAATTCAAAAAACAATTGCCGCCTAAAGGTTTCCCTGAATTGCCCCGCTCCTCGGAATTTCCCCGGCCTTAGGCCGGGGAGATGGATATGCCAAAATGATGGGGCTTTAGCCAATTACTCTATTTCTCCGATAATAAAAAAACTGCCGCAGATCATAATCACATCATGCTCGCTAGCTTGCTTTTTCGCCGCTTCAATGGCTTCATTTACATTATCAAAGCCTTCACCTGTTAAGCCTTTTTGCGAAGCCATATTTCTTAATTCTTCATAAGGCAATGCCCGGGGAATATGAGAATTGGTAAAATAAAAAAAGGCGTCCTTTGGGAAAAGCTCCAGGACATGCTCCACATCTTTGTCCTTTACAAAACCGAGCACAAAGTGCAACCCGGCGCCGGGATAGTTATTTTCTAGCTGGAATAATACCTGTTTTATACCATCCACATTGTGCGCAACATCCCGGATAATAGCTGGATGGTTTTGAACAATATCCCAGCGGCCACGCATACCCGTTAAATCTTTCACATGCTCTAATGCGTTCTGTAGTGCCGCTTCCGGAATCAGGTATCCTAAAACTCTCAATTGCTCTACAGCGCACAAAACAGTACAGACATTTTTTGCCTGGTAAATTCCATTGAGGTCAAGTCGTAGTTTTTCGGTTGTATGGGTTTGCAGGTCTTTTATGTGGCAAAAAAGGAGATTGCCGGTTGGCTCAAGATATTCTACCTGGTAGCGGCTTTGCGCAAAATGCAGGATAGCATCCTTTTCATTGGCCTCCTGTACGAATATATTTTTAGTTGCCGGTAATATTTCTCCTATCACTGCCGGTGTATTTTTTTTGATGATGCCAGCTTTTTGCCAGGCAATTTCCGGTAATGTTTTTCCAAGAATATTCATATGGTCGTAGCCAATATTGGTAATAATAGAAAGTATAGGGGAGATGATATTGGTGCTGTCCAGCCTGCCGCCCAGCCCGGTTTCGATAATGGCAACATCCACATCTTCACTGGCAAAATAAACAAAAGCCATGGCTACGGTAAGTTCAAAAAAAGATGGCTCTACCCTGCTTGTAAGACCTTTTGTTTTTTCTACGAACGTTACTACAAAACTTTCATCAATCATTTTCCCGTTAATGCGAATGCGTTCCCCAAACTCTTTGATGTGCGGCGAGGTATAGAGGCCGGTTTTATAACCTGCCTCCTGAAGTATGGCAGCCAGCATGTGGCTGGTACTTCCTTTGCCATTGGTACCCGCAACATGTATAGTTTGAAAATATGTTTGAGGGTTGCCAAGTGCTTCACAAAGTTCAATGGTATTGTGAAGGTCTTTTTT
>JANPJW010000002.1:0-27970 GCA_031425715.1 Chitinophagaceae bacterium
CCAAAAATCGTGGTAGCCTTCTCCAAAACCAGTATTGGCCAACAATAGGGATACAACTGTACAGGCGATAAGCGTAAGGCCACCGGTTTTTTCACTATTGACGAATGCGGTAAATAAATTAGTTGCCTTCATTTCATTTATTAATTGTTTGGTCGGTATCCAAAGAATAAATTAATGGGCGAAAATAGTCCAAAATACGCCCGGTAAAAGAAGGTTGGCAAAATTTCAGTTCAAGAATAAAGCATTATGAAACGGTGCTACAAATTTTTTTGAAGTCAATACCTTTCTAAACTATCCATCCAAATGATAAGACAGAAAAAGCCGCCGCATTAGGGTGTATCAGCAAAACGGGTTGATCAATATACCTCAAAAGAAGGAGTGTCATACGCTTCTATAATCAGCCTTGACTTTTACAAAATGATCCTGCTTTTACAGCTCTGCCATTATATAAATATCTTCGCAACATGAACGAAGTATTTTATGATGTGGTTATAGTGGGTGCCGGGCCCATCGGTCTTGCCTGCGCCCTTGAAGCAAAAAAAGCAGGAATGAGTTATGTAGTGTTAGAAAAAGGTACGCTTGTAAATTCCCTGTATCATTACCCGGTGAATATGACTTTTTTTAGCACCAGTGAGAGATTGGAAATAGGCGGTATACCATTCGTGTGCAACAACCCCAAGCCTACCCGAAGCGAAGGCATGGAATACTACCGCCGGGTAGCCATCGCAGGGGGCTTACACATCCGTTTGTTTGAAGAAGTGACAGCAGCCAGCCAAACAGGAAGTGGATTTAAAATTACCACACCGAAGCAAACGTACCTGGCCCGGAACATGGTGCTGTGCACCGGCTTTTATGATATCCCCTACTTACTCAATGTGCCGGGTGAAGCGTTGCCCAAAGTGAAACACTATTACGATGATCCACACTTTTACGCCTTTCAAAATGTGCTGGTGGTGGGCGCTGCCAATTCTGCCGTAGATGCTGCGCTGGAAACCTGGCGCAAAGGGGCCAACGTTACCATGGTGGTGCGGGGAGAGCGCCTGAGTGAGAGAGTAAAATACTGGGTAAAGCCAGACGTAGAGAACCGCATCAGCGAGGGATCTATCAAAGCTTACTTCAATTCATCCATACTGGCCATCCGCCCACAAGAGGTAGATATACAAACTGAAGATGGCCCGATTACCATCGCAAACGACTGGGTGCTTGCCATGACTGGCTATCAACCCAATCTTGGTTTTCTTCAAAAAATGGGCATACAACTTTCTGATGATGATAGCCGCACGCCGGTGTACAATGAAGATAATTTTGAAACCAATGTGCCTGGTATTTACCTGGCGGGTGTTATTTGTGGTGGTATGAATACGCATCGCTTGTTCATAGAAAACTCAAGGGAGCATGCTCATAAAATTATAAACGATATCAGGTCTAAAAAAAGCATTTGAAATAAAAACCACCGGCTGAAAATAACCCGGGGCATGCAAGAGAAATTTGCACAAAATTGTAGAAAGCATCAATGCCTCCCCTATTTTCGGGGAGCGTATTCCCCATCAAAATAGCTCCACACATTTTTATAAACTACAGCTTACAAATTATCTGAATGGCATGGTATTAGAAATAGGTTTGAACAGTTTTAAACAATCATTCAAACACTAACCATTCAATCAACATTATGGCAACAACAAAAAAAGCCGCTTCAAAAGCGCCGGTAAAATCAGCATCAAAAGCTCCTGTAAAAGCGGCTGGCAAATTGCCTGCAAAAAAAGATGCTGCAAAAGAATTGGAAGATCTTTTTGAAGACAGCCTGAAAGATATTTACTGGGCAGAAAAAGCTCTCACAAAGGCACTCCCGAAAATGATCAAGAATGCAACTTCTCCCGAACTAAAGAGCGCAATCACCAGCCACCTTGAAGAAACAAAAGGCCAGGTAACCCGCCTGGAAGAAATTTTTGCTTCGATTGGTAAAAAGGCCCAGGCAAAAAAATGCGATGCCATGGAAGGGTTGCTGAAAGAAGGTACCGGCATTATGGAAGAAACCCGCCCGGGCCCGGTAAGAGACGCAGGTATTATTGCCGCCTCTCAAAAAGTAGAGCATTACGAAATTGCTACCTATGGCACGCTGGCAGCATTCGCAAAAGTGCTGGATCAGAAAACTGCACTAAAACATCTTTTGGCAACTTTGGCAGAAGAAAAAAAATGTGATGAGTTACTCACCAGTATAGCAGACACTGCCCTAAATACGGCGGCAATGAAATAATTATTTTAGCTGGCAAAAAGATTCAAAAATTTTTAGCGAGGAAGGCCGTCCGAAAGGGCGGCCTTTTTATTGGGTTATGCCGGCGGAGCTATAACAAAATTTTAGGCCTGCCATGCCAGCTTACTCATCCAGAGTTCAACTGCAATAAATAACTTTATAGCATTACGTCACCGGGCCCTGCGGTATTAAAAATATTTACTATGAAGACTTCTATCATTGCTTCCTTACCTATCTATCTCCTTGTTTTTGCCGCCGTACTATCGTTCAGTAGACCTATGAATTTAACAGATGATATTGTGGCTAAGACCAATCAGTTTCGAAAAGCCAATGGCTTTTCAGCTTTGCAGGTAAATGATTATCTAAATGAGCTTGCGCAGAAACACAGTGAAGCAATGGCAAAGGGCAGAACAGCTTTTGGTCATGCTGGCTTCGACAAGCGAAATGCACAGGCAACAGCAACCATTAAGTCACTTTCTAGTTTTGCAGAGAATGTGGCTTACGGAGCTGAAACTGCCACCGAAGTGGTTGACAACTGGAAAAACTCTGCAGGCCACCGTAAAAACATGCTGGGGAAAAATTATAAACTTATTGGTGTAGGTATTGCCAGGAGTAAACACGGGCAGCTGTTTTTTACACAACTTTTTGGTGGCTAACTATTCCAGGGCAGCAGTTCCGGGTCTTGAACAAAAAGAAGGAAGCATTTTTTGCAATGGCTCCCACCACGACATATGTAATAAATATAAGCATTATGGTTGTGGAAACCTGTGGACAAGATGTAGGAATTTGTACAAAAGTTAGCAGCATAAAACCCGGGACAAAGCAACAATCTAAAATTTCTAACCTTCCCTTATGGTACAGTAAACATCGCTTGTATTGCTTATCTGGCATGCGTTTGTAACTAACCACGGATTTCCTGGCCTGGAGCAAATGGTAGAAACCATTCCGAATGAAATCAAAAAGGCGCAAATTTTGTAGCATGGCTCCCCTTATAAAGCTGTATGTCTCAAAAAACAACATTCTATGCGTGACCATAAGGTGATTTACCTGTTAGAAGACGATCCATCTATAAGAGAATTAGTTCAATATTTACTGGCTGAAGATGGTTTTGAAGTACATTCCTTCGGCACCGTTAATAGCTTCCGGGAAAGTTTACCCAATGCCTCCCCAAATCTTATTATTCTGGATATTATGTTGCCTGATGGCAATGGGATAGATGTAAGCGTAGAGTTGAAATCATATCCCAACACAAAAGCAATTCCTATTCTTCTCATGTCTGCAGACCATGGTAAGATAAATAAACCCATTCCTGCATCTGCCAA
This sequence comes from Chitinophagaceae bacterium, assembly GCA_031425715.1. Lineage (GTDB taxonomy): Bacteria > Bacteroidota > Bacteroidia > Chitinophagales > Chitinophagaceae > Ferruginibacter. The sequence goes on from JANPJW010000002.1 coordinate 3,574, forward strand.
TTCGTTTTTAGCCAAACCATTTAATATTAGCGAGCTGTTGGAAAGAGTGCATCTCCTCACAGCCTAGCAGGTAACTTTAAATGGTCCACTGGTCGTGCACTACACCCACCAGGTAATACTGCGCTCCCCATTTTTCAAATACGAGCCTCAGGCTGCACCAATCCATACCGCCATACTTTTTTCAAAGCCTGAAAAATAACTTTCAACATACGGGAGTCCTCTATACACGGCCTCCAGGTTGTTTAATGAATTACCGCCACCCAGCATTTTGTTGAGGCTGGTTTTTTCAGCACTCAGAAAGTCTTTGTTGTAAACAAATTGCAGGAGGTACGCCTTCAGGGTAAGCAACATGGGTTCGCCACTGCCATCAAATTCATCCCAGTTTATTTCATTGTTACCACTCATTTCTTTGAGAAAACGTTCCACCGAAAACTGTTGGTGACGACCGGTGTCTACAAATCCATAAGGAGAGAACCTCACTCCATGGGTTGGATGGATGTACTTTGCCATGCCGGCATAGTCCCGGTTTTTTAGCAGTAATAAAATAGTTCGGTTTAATCTCAGCAGAGCAGAGTCTTCAGAAACAGGCGGCTCGCTTATCGATATTGTTGCTGTTGTATCCGGAACGATTCGTTCAGTGGTGATTTCTGCTGATGACGTTTTTGGCTTATTTTCCTGGCAGCCAGCGAGCAGTAAAAGGATGAATATGATGATTGGGGAACGACAGGCTGGTTTGAGCATGCTGGTGTGTTTTATGATCGCAATGTGGATGGTATCTTTCAAGGTAGATGAAAGATTGCTTGCCGAAAAAAAATATATGAGCAAGGCATAAAAATAGAAAGGTTTTGATTGAGGTAGAAACTGTTTGATTAATTTTAGCGGTCTCTAAAAAAAGTGCTCCATGTCAACTTTATTTGAACCCCTTGGTATCCGAAATATTACTTTTAAAAACAGGTTGGTCGTATCGCCTATGTGCCAGTATTCGTCAGAAGATGGCTTTAGCAACGACTGGCACCTGGTACATTTAGGCAGTCGTGCCGTAGGTGGTGCCGGCCTTGTATTCACAGAAGCGGCGGCGGTTTCCCCTGCCGGCAGAATATCACCCGGCGACCTTGGCATTTGGAAAGATGAACATATTGATTTCTTGCAACGCATCACTACATTTTTAGAGAAACAAGGGACGGTACCCGGCATTCAATTGGCTCATGCTGGCCGCAAAGCAAGTCACCAGGTGCCCTGGCTTGGCGGAGCAGTACTTTCAGAAGTAGAGGGTGCCTGGCAAACCATTGCGCCCAGTAGCCTTGCCTATGCCAACAACGAACCAATTCCTACAGCTATGAGCCTGCAGGAAATCAGGGTTTGCATACATGATTTTGCCCAGGCTGCCACAAGGGCTTTGAAGGCGGGTTTTAAAGTAATAGAAATACATGCAGCCCATGGGTACCTCATCAATGAATTCTTATCTCCTTTAAGCAATAAAAGGACAGACGAATACGGCGGCAGTTTTGAAAACCGTTGCAGGTTTTTACTAGAAATTGTTGCCGCCACCCGTAAGGTAATGGGATATAATCTCCCACTATTTGTGCGTATTTCGGCCACTGACTGGGTGACCGGCGGCTGGACGGAGAAGGATTCGGTAGCCCTTGCCAGGCTGTTGAAAGATGCGTCTGTAGATGTGATAGATTGTTCTACGGGGGGTAATTCGCCCGAGCAGCAGATAGTGCCAGCCCCTTTATACCAGGTGCCATTTGCGGAAGCCATCAAAAAAGAAACGGGCATATTAACGGGTGCGGTGGGTATCATTACCAAAGCAAGCGAAGCAGAAGCCATTTTGCTAGCAGACCAGGCCGATATGATTTTTATGGCCCGGGAGTTTTTGCGTGATCCGTATTTCCCGTTGCATGCGGCAAAAGAAACGGGTGCCGATATAACCTGGCCCTTGCAGTACGAGAGAGCAAAAAGAAAATAATAGAACTTCAACCCGGTGGGCCTGCCGTTATTAAGCAGTCTGCCCGGATAGCTTAAAATCTTTACCGACGTTATTCCTCTACTTACCGACCGTTGGCGAGTGTTTACCTAATGGCCATTTCTGTGTTGATGGCCTGCGGCTACATTTGTGTTATAAAATTAAAAACTAACAACATGAACAACACAGACTTTAAAAACAGGGACAACAGCCGCATCATTGGTGGCTTAATAATTATTGCAGTTGGTGCAGTTTTGCTATTGCGTAACACCGGCGTATACTTTCCCCGCTGGCTTTTTAGCTGGCCAATGATATTGATACTGGTAGGTATTTACAGCGGCTTTAAACACAATTTTAGAAACCCATCCTGGATGATCTTAATTGGTATAGGCAGCTTTTTCCTCGTGCAAAAATTTATACCGGGGTTAAGCCGGGAACCGCTTTTTTGGCCCCTGGTAATTATTGCCGGCGGTGTACTGTTTATGTTGCGGCCCCGGAAGAATCCATTTGTGTGGACCAATGATAAGCAGCAGGATAGTTTGGGCGGCAGCAATACAACTTACCTGGGTACCCAAAGTGGTGAAGTGCCCGATGCCAGCGATACGCTTAATGTTCGTTCCGTTTTTAGTGGGGTAAAAAGAAACATGCTTTCAAAAAACTTCCAGGGCGGCACCATCTCCAGTATTTTTGGTGGCAGCGAAATAGATTTTACCCAGGCAGATATTAATGGACAGGTGGTGATCCGATTTGAAGTACTGTTTGGCGGAGCCAAAATTATCATACCCTCCCACTGGGCTGTTCAGAATGAAATAGATGGAATATTCCATGGTGTGGACGATAACCGTAGATTTAACCCTGATGCTGCATTGAACCCGGGGAAAGTTTTAATACTGAAGGGTTCTGTAACCTTTGGAGGTGTAGAAATCAGGAGTTATTGATTGCCTTAATCCAGGGTCTTTCGTCTCTACCATCACTTCCAAAATAACTTAGTATGAAATGGTTTCTTTGCAAATTAGTGTTCCGGGTAATTTGTGGTACGGGCCATCACACCCCACAGTTTGATGAACAACTCAGGCTTATTATGGCCGAAGATGAACTGCATGCCTTTCACAAAGCAAGGCTGCTTGGCGAGGGAGATTGTTTGAAAGCGGTTAGTGGTAGCCCGGCGGTTCAATGGAAATTTATAGATGTTGCGGAGCTGCATAGCCTGCACACTGAAACAGACGGAGCCGAGATCTTTTCTGCAATAAAAGAAGAAGCCGACGCCAGTGTGTACATTCGCAGGGTACAAAAAAATGCGAGCCTGTTACTAGAGCAAGGCCTACATGCTTTCATTCACTAAATTAAACCCAGTGGCCATTCAACCACAAAACAAACAACAACATCGCCTGGCTTTTACAGCGGTGTTCATAGCCTGGTTTTTCATTTGGAGCACCTTGCAGGTAAAACTGCTGCTTAACTATGGGGTGCCCACCGCCAAAGCAATAACCGATGCAGTAGTAAGCAATTTGTTGATGCAAGCGCTTTGCCTGCTCATCATCAACAATATGCGCTATTACTTGCCCCGAAAAGAGAAATACTGGTATAGCCTGGTGGTAAGTACCATCATTGCTGCACTTTGGTTAATGCTGGTATGGCTGGTTGTGTGGGGCCTTTACAAAACCGACAGCATCTATATGCAAGCCTTTTCCCAAACAGCTTTGTTACGATACATGGTTGCTTTTTTGATCATCGGATGTTGCACGGCATTTAGCCTGCTTTGGTATTCTCAAAGAGATATGAGGGAAGAAAATATGCGCAAAGCAAGCCTCGAACGCCTGGCACGTGAAGCAGAATTGCATAAACTCAGGCAACAACTGCAACCACACTTTTTATTCAACAGCCTTAATTCAATCAGCGCTCTTACGGGTAGCCAGCCAGAAAAAGCCCGGCATATGATTCAGCAGCTTTCTGATTTTTTGAGGGGAACTTTAAAAAAAGAAGAACAACAATGGTCGAGTTTTGAAGAAGAGCTTCAGTACCTGCAGTTGTACCTTGATATAGAAAAAGTGAGATTTGGGTATCGCCTGCAAACACAAATAAATGCGGAGGCTGAGGCCCTACCGCTTTTGCTGCCGGCAATGCTGCTGCAGCCCCTTGTAGAGAATGCCATCAAGTTTGGCTTGTACGATACCATCGGTGAAATAAGTATTGTGATACATGCCAAAAAAGTAAATCAACTTTTAGAAGTTACAGTGATGAACCCGTTCGACGAAGACACGGCTGCCCCTTTAAAAGGAACGGGCTTTGGGCTGTCTTCCATCAGGCGCAGACTCTATCTCTTATTTGGCCGCACAGATTTGCTGGAAACGGCAAAGGACGCACAAACATTCATTACCAAAATAAGCATACCACAGTTACATGAAAGCAATTATAATTGACGACGAGCCGCTTGCCCGCATGATGGTGATGGAATACTTGCAAAGCTATCCGGAAATTAAAGTGGTGGAAGAATGCAACAATGGCTTCGAAGGTCTCAAAGCTATTCAGCAACATCAACCAGATTTAATTTTCCTGGATGTGCAAATGCCTAAAATAAACGGCTTTGAAATGTTGGAGTTGATAGACAACCCGCCACAGGTAATTTTTACCACTGCGTTTGAAGAGTACGCTATTAAGGCTTTCGACCTGCATGCAGCAGATTATCTTTTAAAACCTTTTAGCAAAGAGCGGTTCGACAAAGCCATGCAAAAGTTACAACAGCCACGCACAACCGCAGTGGAGGAAGTAGTAGCCACTGCCCTACAATCTTACCAGGCCCATAACCGGATAGTTGTAAAGGATAATGGCAAAATAAAGATTCTTCCATTAAGTACTGTTCAGTACCTGGAAGCTGCAGACGACTATGTAAAAATATTCACAGTTGACGGCAGTTTCTTAAAGAAAAAAACCATGCAATATTTTGAGCATAGTTTGTCCGGCCAGGAGTTTATACGCATTCACCGCTCCTACCTCGTAAACACATCTTTCATCACCAGGATTGATCTGCTGGAAAAAGACAGCCATCTTTTGTTGCTCACCAGTGGTGCAAAATTACCGGTGAGCAAAACTGGTTATATCAAGCTAAAAGAGGTTTTGGGCATATAATTTTTTCATCATTGAAACTTTTGCGGGCATTGTAAAATATCCTTACTGAGATCTTTGTGTACGCAAGGATTGGCATCATATTGTGTTAGCTTTGCGCTTCTAAAGCAATAGGATGACCGTAGATAAAGAATTACAAAAAAGAAGCAACTCTCTTTGCGAATTATGTGGGTCTACCGAAGCCTCCATTGCATATGCTGTGCCGCAGAGCCCTGGCACAAAAGCCGCCCATCACATTTGGGTATGCAGTACTTGTGTGACGCAAATGAATGCTCCGGAAACAGCAGATGCCAATCACTGGCGTTGCCTTAACGAAAGTATATGGAGCGAGGAGCCAGGGGTGAAAGTAGTATCGTGGCGCATGCTACACAAATTAAAACAGCTGGACTGGGCGAAGGATTTATTAGACATTGCCTACCTGGATGAAGATACCCTTCAATGGGCAAAAGCCTCCGGCGATGACATTGATCCTGATGATTTGGTAAAGCACCTGGACTGCTATGGAGCGGTTTTGCAAAATGGAGACAACGTGGTGCTCACAAAAACTTTGGATGTGAAAGGTGCTACTTTTAGTGCCAAAGTAGGCACGGTAGTACGAAAAATACATTTGGTGGCAGATAACCCTGAGCAAATAGAAGGCAGGGTAAATAATTCTATGATCGTGATTCTAACAAAGTATGTAAAAAAATCTGCGGCCTCTTGAATGATCTTGTTTGTCTTGATCAACCAGTAAATTAGTAAATTGAAGTTTTTCATTTCAGCATTAAATAATTGCCCCACCGGAATATGATGACGAGGTTTATTTTGGTTTTGTTGGTGTCCATTTTCTCACTTCCCGCCGTGGCACAACTCTGCCAGGGAAGTCTTGGAGACCCATTGGTAAACATCACTTTTGGAACAGGCGCTAACCCTGGTGCTCCGCTTGCGGCCGCAGCTACCGGCTATCAATACGTGGCCAATGATTGCCCTGGTGATGGCTTCTACACGGTTAGAAATAACAGCACGAATTGTTTTGGCAGCACCTGGCATAGCCTCGCTAGCGACCATACCGCTAATGGTAATGGTTATTTTATGTTGGTGAATGCCTCCATTCAGCCCAGTGCATTTTACGTAGATACCGTTCGTGGACTTTGCGGAAACAGCACCTATGAATTTGCCGCCTGGATCATGAATGTAATTTTACCCTCTTCCTGCAACGGAAACGCCAACCAACCTAACCTTACTTTTAGCATTGAGAGAACCAACGGGGTAGTTTTGCAGACCTACAACAGTGGTAATATCCCGGCGCTTAACACACCGGTGTGGAAGCAATTCGGGTTCTTTTTTACAACACCAGCAGCAGGTGCAGATATTGTGTTGCGAATTGTAAACAATGCGCCGGGTGGATGCGGCAACGACCTGGCGCTGGATGATATTACCTTTCGCCCCTGTGGCCCACAACTTACTCCTTCTATAAGCGGGCAAACCGCTACTACTACCCAAATATGTGCCGGCACTCCCCGATCTGTTACGATGGATTGCAGCGTTTCACCTGGTTTTGCGAACCCTGTTTTTCAGTGGCAGCAGCGATTCAATGGATCCGGTTGGACGGATATACCGGCTGCTAATGCGCTTAGTTACACGGCGAACTTTACGGCTGCAAGCCCGGTGGGTAACTATGAATTTCGGCTCGCCGTAGCAGAAGCTGGGAATCTTGCTTCTCCGCAATGTAGGATATCATCTACGCCCATAAGCATAGTTGTAAATGCCTTGCCGGTAGCGACGGCTGCCAATAATGGCCCGGCCTGTGTGGGCGGAGTATTAACCCTTACCGCAACTGGAGGCGCCCAATATGCCTGGAGTGGGCCAGGTTCATATACCAGCACTGCAGATGTAGCAACCATTCAAAATATTCAACCTTTGCAAGCCGGTACTTACACAGTTGTAGTTACAAATGCTGCAGGTTGCTCTGCAACCGCCAGCACTACTGTGCTGTTAAACCCTACCCCCAATGCCGCTGTGGCAGCAGCCAACATTTCGGTGTGTTTTGGCGACAGTGCACAGCTTGCAGCCAGTGGTGGTACTGACTATACTTGGAATCCGGCAACGGCATTGTCAAATACTTTAATAGCCAACCCCAAAGCGTCTCCTTCTTCCTCTACCCGTTATGTAGTTACAGTAAGTAATGCATTCGGGTGCACAGATACGGCAAGCACCAGGGTGCAAGTCTTTGAAAGGGCTATTGCAGATGCGGGACCAGACAAAACAATCGTAGGTGGTGGTACCGCTACACTTGCCGGCAGCATCAGCGGTACTTACCAGTCTTTTACATGGACGCCGGCTGCAGCTTTCTCCGTACCGCAAACCCTGCAGCCCGTGGTGAAGCCCACAGCTGATGCCATTTACCGGCTTACAGTACAATCAAACAATGGCTGCGGTAGTTCCTTTGATGAAGTGGCAGTTAAGCTATTTAAGGGCATTTTCATTCCCACTGCTTTCACACCCAACAATGATGCAATCAACGACCGGTGGAACATACCAGCGCTGGATGCTTACCCGGATTTTGAATTGTTTGTTTTCAATCGTTATGGCGAAGTGGTATTTAAAAGCAGCAAAACAAACCAACCCTGGGACGGAACTTTTAAGGCGAGTCCTTTGCCAGCTGGGGCTTATGTTTACCTCATTAAATTAAATGTGAACAACCAGCAACTCAAGGGAACGGTTATGCTTATACGATAAGTCTCCGTACTACATTTGGTTGTCACAACTTTTGAACTAAACCTGCTATTTCTTGTTTTCAGACCTGCCTTACCTCCTACTACCATCATTCTGTAGCTTTCTTTTAAAAATGGTTAATTTTGCCGGCGCCTGATTTTTTAAAAACGATTGTGTCGCATGTAAAAATTTGCCGCTACCAGTAGCAGGGAGCAATTGTTTTTAGTAAAAGAATAATACATGACAGCAGAGCACCAACGGATAAAAGCCAACAATAAGAAAGCTGTACCTCTTGAAAGATGGGGGCCTTATGTGAGCGAGAGGCAATGGGGAACAGTAAGAGAAGATTACGGGGCCCACGGTGATGCGTGGGGGTACCTTCCTTTTGAGCAATCACACTACAGGGCATACCGCTGGGGAGAAGATGGCCTTGCAGGCATATCAGACTATTTTCAAAATCTTTGTTTTGCTGTGGCCTTATGGAATGGAAAAGATCCCATTTTAAAGGAAAGATTATTTGGCGTAGGAAATTATGATGGCAACCATGGCGAAGATGTAAAAGAGCTGTACTTCTACCAGGATAATATTCCCACACACTACTACATGGAATATTTGTACAAATATCCACAACAGGAGTTTCCGTACCAGGACCTTTTAAATACAAACCGAGACCGAACCAAACTGGAGCCAGAGTATGAGATTTTGGATACGGGGGTGTTTAGCAAGGATGAGTATTTTGATGTAAAAATTACTTACGCCAAACAAAACCCTACGGATATTTATATTAAGATAGACGTAACCAACAGAAATACAGTTGCAGCACCCATTACCGTGCTCCCCACTTTATGGTTTTACAACAAATGGGTGTACACGCCGGAAAAAGAGAAGCCAAAATTATCATTAAAAAATAAAAATACCGTTCTTGCCCGCCACCATCGCCTGGGCAACTACTATTTTTATTTTGACAATGCCTCAGACCGGTTGTTTACCGAAAACGAAACCAACTTCAATAAAGTAAATGGTACTGCAAATAAAACAGTTTTTACCAAAGATGCATTTCATGATGCAGTGATAAAAGGAAGCAACAAAAGTAAACTGCGCAATAAGAAAGAAGGAACTAAGTTTTCACCAGTGTATGAAATAAACGTGGGAGCGGGCGAAACAAAAACTATTTATTGCCGCCTTACAGACAGGGAAGATGGCAAACCTTTTACCAAAGGTTTTGAAAATATTTTTGCTGTGCGAAAGCAGGAGGCTGATGATTTTTACAATGCTATTCTTCCTTCAAATATTTCTGAGGATCGAAGAAATATACAACGTAAAGCCCTGGCGGGGATCCTTTGGAGTAAGCAATACTATCATTTTGATGTGGAGCGATGGCTGAACAACAGCGATGGCATCACGCCGGTAAATGCTGCCAAGCAAAACGGCCGAAACAATGAGTGGAAGCACCTGAAAAACCAGGACATCATTGCCATGCCAGACAAGTGGGAGTACCCCTGGTATGCTGCATGGGATCTTGCATTTCATTGCATATCCCTGGCTATGGTAGATCCGCTTTTTGCCAAGCATCAGTTGCTTCTTATTATGCGGGAATGGTACATGAAACCAGATGGGCAATTGCCGGCATACGAATGGAATTTCAGTGATGTAAACCCGCCGGTACAAGCCTGGGCGGCCCTGGAAATTTACAGAATAGAAAAGGAAACATCCGGCGCCGGCGATGTGCAGTTCCTGAAAAAAGTATTTCAAAAACTACTCATCAACTTTACCTGGTGGATCAACAGGAAAGACAGGAATGGCAACAATATTTTTGAAGGCGGATTCCTGGGGCTCGACAATATTGGTGTATTCAACAGAAGCCATCATTTTACAACAGGTATGCAACTGGAGCAGGCAGATGGCACTAGCTGGATGGGCATGTATGCCTTGAATATGATGGATATGGCGCTGGAAATCTCCCGCCACGATCTTGCCTTTGAAGATACCGCTACCAAATTCTTTGAGCACTTTGTACTGATTGCAGAATCATTGAACAGTCATGGTATGTGGAATGAAGAAGATAAATTCTTTTACGATATCTTATGCGTTACCGGCGCTGACCCTGTACCCTTACGGATACAAAGCATCGTTGGGCTAACAAGCCTTTTTGCAGTGAGCACCATTGACAAGGAGTTGTTGGAAAAAATGCCCGACTTTAAAAAGCGGATAACCTGGTTTGAAAAGTACCGTAAGAAAAACAACATGTTTTGGCCCAATGAGGAAAGAGGTGATGGCGAGGAGATTCTAATTTCTCTTGTGCAAAAGGAGCGGCTGGTGTTTTTGCTACAACGATTGCTCAATGAAACAGAATTTTTATCAGGTGGTGGCGTAAGGGCTCTGTCCAAACACCATGAAACCAATCCCTACACTGTAAATATTGATGGTGAGGATCACAGCATTCAATATGACCCCGGGGATTCTACCAGCAATCTTTTTGGAGGCAACAGCAATTGGCGGGGACCGGTTTGGATGCCCATCAATTACCTCATCATAAGAGCCATTAGAAAGTACGGAGATTTTTACGGTGATAGTCTCAAGGTAGAATGCCCGACAGGCTCGGGCAACTGGATGAATTTGGTGGAGGTGTCTGATGTACTATCTGAACGAGTGGTTTGCCTTTTTGAGAAAAATAAAGAGGGAGAGCGAAAGTTATACGGCGAATACAATTGGTTCTACAATAAGCCAGGCAATGACGACCTTGTTTTGTTTTATGAATATTTTCATGGAGATACGGGTGCTGGCCTGGGTGCAAGTCACCAAACCGGCTGGACGTCATTGGTGGCTGATCTTATAGGTGGCAAAAGAGTAACGGATGCAGGATAATCCTTTATTTAAAAAAGGCCCGATAGGTTTATCTCAGCACGAACAAGTAGCTAAAGCATCTATCATTGCGTAAAGTATAATTTAAGCTTCCCATAATCTCCTTTTGACAGATTGTCCTTATAGCATCAAGCCATAGTGAGTACTAAATTGCTCAACATCCATTTACCAGTTACCATTCGAACGCCTGACTGCCTGAAATAATAAACGGCATAATATTTTCAAATAAAAGTTATGGAGGGTTTCTCATCAGAATCATGTGTTAGAAATAACACAACCGGTGGCTTGGCTTTGATCTAAGTAGCTCTGCCAATTTATAAAATGAAAAAACAATATGCTGTGGAACTGATGCAGGAAACGGATTCAGAAATCATTTCTCTACTGAAGGCCGGCACTTTCAAAGGTTGGGACCATTTGTACAACAAGTACGCCGCCCTTATGTACGGCACCATTATGGAGGGTGTTGGATTCGACAAAGTGGTCGCCGATCAACTGCTTATAAAAAGTTTTACAGAACTTAAGATCAATGCCTTTTTTGCCGCAACGCTATCCTCGTCCCTTAGCCTTTGCCTGGTGCAGCACTGCCGCCGCATAGTAAGGGCTCACCAACAATTCCCGAGGGTTGACGCACCAAACTCTTCCATTTTGGCAGAATCTTATCCCCTCTTAAAAGCAACCGTAGCTGATGGCCTGCCACTCAAAACTATTGCTGCCAAACTTGGGCTTACAGAAGCCATGGCAATGCAACGTCTCCGGGCAGAGTTAAAAGCCAGCCCTTCAAAAGGTTCGGTGAGAGAATATGTGAATGCTCAATATTTAACTCAAAATAACACCGGGATTAATCCCAAAAGCGATTAGGAAATATCAGGCTTCCTCCTCAAAGTAAATTTTATAATATTTTTTCCCGGTCTGTTCATCTACGCCCCGCTCAATAAGGTCTCTGCGCCCGTGTATGTAGATGTGAAAATTCTTATCCAGTTTCAAAATAGATTTGAAAGCCTTCTGTTGCTTTTTCACCGCCGATAAATGAATATCAAACTCATCTTCAATCCCATAATTACGGTCCGCTTCAAAATTCTTTTTATACTGCATAAAGCTATCTACCACTTCGGGGTGATGGATCACTTCGCCGGTAAACTCTTCCAGGTTAAACTGGTCCCGGGTTTTAAAATAATCCATGGAGCGATTGAGCATGTCTAACTGATCTGATTTGGTTACATCAAATTTTTGAGCATACTCAATGGTTACAAACTGCTTACACAACGAAAGATATTTGTCTGTATGATGGTAGCTGTCTGCAAGCGGCGCTACCTGTAAAAAATCTTTCACCCAATATTGGGCATCCTGTTGTTTGTTGGTGTGATCTATTACGCACAGTTTATATCCCTCGCTTGCGGCGTCCTTGAATATGAGGCAACCCTTGTCTGGTTTATTAATGTTGATACCATCTTCCTGTACCAGCTCGAGGCTTTGCCCATGCTGCAAGACTTTTAAAAAAGTTTCCTTATTCTCCGATTTGAAAATACCGATAGCAGGCACCGATTTATTCTCGAAGGGTACATCCTCCAGGTACACCACACAGAGCTCGCCCTCTTTTACTTTTACATGAGTTGATTTGCTGTATAAGAAATTCGCCAGTTTATGGCTTTTTGGTACAAGTTCCTCGGGCTTGTGAAAGATATCTTTTACATACAGATACACTTCATTAAGGTTTACATCGTCTGGGTGCGTAAAACTGTAGAGATCGTTTTCATTGATAGAACCTAAAAAATACTTCAGCAACAATTGCTGAACGATGGGGTCATTTAAAGTGAGCGCATTCGCCGAAAGTTGCAACTCCTCTCCTCTTGTGGGATTTCCTACTTTGTGCACAATGGCTTTTTGTAAAACCACGCTGTCTATTCCTGTCATGCGGCAAAAATAAGGCAGCCAGCATGGAATGCCGCTGAAATTTGAAGAGAATAAATTAGAGAAAAATGCAAGCCAACATTATACGTCTACAAACCATGATAAGTGACAAGCAGGTTTAACGCTTGTAATTTTTTTCATACAAAGCAATCCATTCATCTACGGTCATCTTTGTACACAACTCTCCCACGAGGTCAAACGGTATTTGCTCTGGCTTCTTGAACCGGATGCAACTTTTGCCCATATCCAGTTTGCTTTTTACCCGGCTGGCATATTCATCTACAAACCATTTTAATAGTTGAGGGTCTGCATACAGCCCCATATGGTAAACGGCGATAAAGTTTTTTTGCGAAGCAAATGAAACAAACGGCAGCGGCAGCTCAGGTGAGCAGTGATACCCAGCCGGATAGAGGCTGTGTGGAACTACAAAACCGGGCATACCATAACCCATAGCTTCCTTAAATCCCTTTGGGAGGTTTTTGCTGATCACTTTTCTTAATTGCTCCAGGGCAGATTGACGATCTTCCGGGGCTTCGTTGATGTACTCCTTTATGGTAGCTGCAGTTGATTGCATAAAATGTTTTTGTCTAAATTAGTGATAAGCATTCACTAAAGCAATGACAGCTAAAACTGTTTATGATTTTCAATAATTTTTTGTACTTTTTATCCTCACAATATTTTTCACAGCACTAAATAAATACGCATGAACAAGTTACTTTCAATTGTTAGCCTGCTAATGATCTTTAGTTTTACCACTGCTGATATCAAGGATGATAGAAAAAAAGCCGTCAATTACTTTAAGGAAACCCGCCGGGATCTTGCAAAAGAAATTTCAGGGCTCACAGAAGCACAGCTTAACTGGCGGCCGGCAGATTCGGTTTGGAGTATTGCAGATTGTGTAGAGCACATTGCCATCTCAGAAAAAAATCTTTTTGATTGGGCTATGTCAACGCTGAAGGAACCAGCCAATGCTGCCAGGCGGAGTGAGCTTAAAGCAGATGATGAAGGCGTAAAAAAAATGATTACTGATAGAAGCTTTAAGGTAAAAACTTCGGAAACGTTTAAGCCTACTGGCCAGTTTGGGAACACAGAAGGAAGCCATAAAGCTTTTATTGAAAGGAGAGCAGCCCTCATCAATTACATGAAGCAAACAAACGACGATTTGCGCAATCACTTTGCAACAACGCCAATGGGTTTGTTGGATACCTACCAGTTGCTCATCTTCTTGAGCGGCCATACAAAGCGACATACGCTGCAAATTGCTGAAGTGAAAGCTATGCCTGGTTTTCCGGTACGCTAATTTTAAGTTGATAGCTAACGTACATTGGTACCTGCTGCAGTAAGGTATGCTTCCGGTGGCAACAGCGATGAAAAGTTTGGCTCCAGATGAAGTAAGTTTGCGCCAAATTTTTAAACTGTATTTAAGGTGTTGGTATGATGAAAGACATTGAATGGTTGGGCAGGTCCCGCCTGCTGATAGGAGAAGAGAACCTCCAGAAATTAATTTCCTCGCATGTGATGGTAGTCGGTCTCGGTGGCGTAGGCTCCTTTGCTGCAGAATTTATTTGCCGCAATGGTATAGGTAAGATGACCATTATTGACGGAGATGTGGTAGATCCTACCAACCGAAACAGGCAGCTGCCTGCATTGGCTACCAACCATGGCCAGTCAAAAGCTGCCATTATGGAAGAAAGATTGCGCAGCATCAGTCCAGCTGTTGATCTTACCGTGATTCCATCTTTTATCAACCCCGAGATGGTTGCCCAGCTGCTGGCATTGAAACCAGATTTTATTATAGATGCCATTGACAGTGTAACTCCTAAACTGAGTTTTATTAAACTGGCTTACGAGCACCAAATACCGATGGTGAGCAGCATGGGTGCCGGGGGCAAATTAGATCCTACACAAATAAAGGTGGCAGATATTTCCAAAACCTTCAACTGTCCATTTGCGCAGCAGTTGCGAAAAATGTTGAAGAAAGATAAAATCTACAAAGGGCTTCAGGTAGTTTTCTCACCCGAAGAAAATGTAAAAGAAAGCCTGATGCTAACGGATGGCAGTAATTATAAAAAATCGGCGTACGGCACCATGTCCTACATGCCGGCGGCTTTTGGAGCCGTGGCAGCCTCCGTTGCCATTCGCCATCTTATGGCAAAGGCATAATCTTTTCTACAATATCCCAGTTCAACAATGGGGTTAACAGTAACTTTGCAGCAAAGCAATAGCATGACCAAACTTTCGGTGAATATTAATAAGCTCGCAACCCTTCGCAATGCACGTGGGCACAACAATCCAGATATCGTTCAAGCCGCTCTTGAAATAGAGCGCTTTGGGGCAGATGGCATCACGGTGCATCCAAGGCCAGACGAACGCCACATCCGGTACCAGGATGTGTACGATTTAAAAAGTGTACTAAGCACTGAGTTTAATATTGAGGGAAACCCCACAGAAGAAAAATTTGTGCAATTGGTATTGGAAAATCTGCCTGCACAGGTTACCCTTGTACCAGATGCACTCGGCCAACTCACCAGCAATCATGGTTGGAATACGGTGGAACATGCAGACTATTTGAAGACCACGATTTCTATCTTTAAAAATGCGGGTATCCGTGTTTCCATTTTTGTAGATCCGGTAAAAGAAATGGTAGAAGCTGCCAAAGCCACTGGCACAGACAGGATAGAACTTTACACAGAGATGTATGCCGTGGGTTTTGCAAATGGGGAGCCGGCAAGAGCAATTGCTCCCTACATAGCTGCTGCTGAAATTGCCAATGAGCAGGGTCTGGGTATCAACGCCGGCCACGACTTGGACCTGGATAACCTTGCTTATTTTGCCAGCCACATTCCAGGTTTGCTGGAGGTTTCCATTGGGCATGCGCTCGTATGCGATGCTATTTACCTGGGGTTAGAAAACGCTGTGCAACTATACAAACGTTGTGTAAAATAAAAGAGGTTCGCCGTTTTTACAACCGGCGAACCTCTTGTGAATATTTTAAAATCTTACTTGATTAAGGAAGCAAGTTTAGCTTCAAGGGCGGCTCCTCTCAGGTTCTTGCCAACAACATTACCATTTGGATCCAACAAAAAACTCTGTGGGATACTGAAAATCTCGAACTGTTGAGACACAGCATTGTTCCAACCTTTGAGATCGCTCACATGGGTCCAGGTCAGTCCGTCTGCTTTGATCGCCTCCATCCAAGGAGCCTTTGCCTTATCCAGCGAAACCCCTAACACGGTAAAATTTTTGTTTTTATATTTCTGGTATGTAGCCACAATATTTGGATTTTCCTGGCGACAAGGACCGCACCAGCTTGCCCAAAAATCTACCAACACATATTTTCCCTTAAAAGATGCCAGGCTGATCTCTTTGCCCGAGGTGTCGGCCTGTGTAAAATTAGCCAGGGGTTTTCCTATCGGATTCTTCTTACTCTCTTTAATGAGTGTGGCAAGGTATGCGCCGATGGATGCCTCTTTAGTAGCAGCCGGCAGCTTGTTATACATCATTTCCAACTTGTCATTGTCGGCCGTAAGTTGGTTGTGCCGGTAAATGGCCAGCGGTGTTATATATGAATTTGGATTGGCACTGATGAACTGTTCGAATGCTGCAGCCGCCTTTTTTTGTGTAACTGCATCAGCCGCATCGGGCTGGTTAAAAAATGTTTCATAAGGTTTTGCAACATCATTGAAAGCAATAAAATCGTTGTGAGAGGTAGATCCTTTAATGGTAGACTTATCAAAGGCATCTTTTGTACCAATGATATTTACCTTACTATTATCTAAAAAAATACTCAGGTAAGGCGGTTGGCTGTTGATGGCTACGATCCTAAAATCAGGAGTAGTCATCTTTCCTGCCAACGAAAACTGGCCGTTTACAATTTTTCCGCTGGCCTCAGAGGCGCCGCTGTTTGGGTTAATGATATCGATAGCAGTGTTGTCAGGAAAACCGCTGATGCTGCCGGTAATACTGTAACCATCAGACATAACAACCGAAGTAGCTTTTGTGACTTCGGTTTGGTTTTGCGCCAAACTCATAAGCGGTAAGAAAGAAAGAGCAAGAAGATATTTTTTCATTTTTACTATTTGTGTGTGCAATTTAAGCTGTTTGTGAAACGGAAAACAACGCTTGCTTATTATTAACAAGCCTTAAAGGTTTTTGATTTGGCCTATGAAATGAGCAGTGGTCTCAGAAATGTTGTCACTGTGAGCCAGGGCTTTAATATAGGCACTTCCTATGATAGCCCCTGCTGCATAGCGGCATGCAAAGTCAAATGTCTCTTTGTCTTTGATACCGAAACCAATCAATACCGGGTTTGACAGTTTCATATGTTGTATGTGGTTAAAGTAGGCTTCCTGGTGGCTGCTGTCTGCATCGGTACCTGTGGTGGCAGAAGAAGATACTGCGTAAATAAAACCTTTGGATAATTTATCGGCAAGCCGGATTCTTTTATCGCTGGTTTGAGGACTAATCAGGAAGATAAAATGCAATCCGAATTTTGCAAAAATGGGTTGGTAAAATTTTTCATATTCGTACAAAGGCATATCTGGCAAAATAATACCGGCCACGCCCATGGCAGCAGCCTCCCTGCAAAAGTTTTCGACGCCATATTGCATCACCGGGTTGAGATAACCCATTAAGATAACGGGCACCGTTAGCCGATCTTTAATTTCTTTAAGCTGCTCAAATATTTTAGCTATACCAATCCCGTTTTCTATAGCCTGCATGTTGCTTTGCTGAATTACCGGTCCATCTGCAATGGGATCGCTGTAGGGAATGCCCAACTCAATGATGTCGGCACCGTTTTCCTGCAAAGCAAGCATCACTCTGCCAGTATCCTCCAATTGCGGAAAACCGGCGGTGCAATAGATATTCAGTATATTTTTTTTACCGGAAGCAAAAAGCACATCCAGCTTATTTAAACTATTGTTTACAGCCACGGCTTGCAATTTTGTTTTTTGTTTCTTAGGGAGGCTTTTCTTCATTTTAAGTATTGATTCGCAAGTGGGTGCTGGTATCTATTTAATGTACTTTAAATAGGTGGACAGATCCTTGTCTCCCCTACCGCTCAGGCAAATAACTACCCTATCCGTTTTCTTAAAGGGAATGTTTTTTAACACGTACAAAGCATGAGCAGTTTCTAGTGCCGGTATAATGCCTTCTGTTTTGGAAAGATCCATGGCTGCCTCCAGGGCTTCCTCATCAGTGGCACTCATAAATATTCCCCTACCGCTCGCAAATAAATTTGCATGCATGGGGCCAATGCCGGGATAATCGAGACCAGCAGAAATGCTGTGAGGTTCAGTAACCTGGCCATCGGCTGTTTGCATCAACAAACTTTTACTACCATGCAAAATGCCAGGTGTTCCCAATTGTGTAGTGGCGGCAGACATACCTGAAAAAATTCCGCAACCGGCAGCTTCCACAGCTACCAATTTTACTTTGGGTTCGTTGATAAAATGAAAGAATGCACCTGCTGCATTACTTCCCCCGCCTACGCAAGCTATCACATGGGTAGGCAACTTTTTACCGGTTACTTTTTGTAATTGTTGTTTTATTTCTTTGCTGATAACGCTCTGAAAACGGGCTACCATGTCAGGATATGGGTGAGGCCCCACAACGCTTCCAATGATATAATGCGTATCATCAGGGTGGTTGATCCAATCCCTGATGGCTTCATTGGTAGCATCTTTCAAGGTCTTGCTACCGCTGGTGGCGGGTACTACAGAAGCGCCCAACATTTTCATACGTGCCACATTGGGAGCCTGCCTTTCTATATCTTTTTCACCCATGTACACGATGCACTCAAGCCCCATCAAAGCACAAACCGTTGCAGTAGCCACGCCGTGCTGGCCTGCACCTGTTTCCGCAATGATCCGCTTTTTGCCCAGCTGCTGCGCTACCAGTACCTGGCCAATAGTATTGTTGATTTTATGCGCACCGGTATGACAAAGATCTTCTCTTTTTAAAAAGATACTGGCACCATAGCGATCGCTTAAATTTTTAGAATAATACAGCGGTGTTGGCCGTCCTACGTAATCTTTTAAAAGCAGATTAAAGGCTGCTTTAAATTTTTTAGTGGCGATGATGTCCAGGTATTTCGTTCTTAGCTCCTCCACATTGGGGTACAACATCTCCGGGATAAATGCACCCCCAAAATCTCCATAATACCCGTTGCTGTCTGGCTCGGCCAGATTTTTTTTCTTATTCGAAATTTTCATATTCATTGTTTCATCTTTAAAAGCCATTACGGGGATACCAGTAATTTGCTGTACAACAACATGGTTCCTTAAAAGTTGCCTGGCCCCTGTTGTATTCGGGATTCTGACAGGCCCGGTCATTACTTTAACCCATGCATAAATTTCAACACCATGGCCATGTCCTTTTCGCCGGGTTCCTTTTCAAAGAGGCTGTTGAGGTCTGCTCCAAAATAATCAGGGTGTTTAAAATCTTTCACAGCTTGCGCATCATCCGGCCCTATACCACCACTTAGAAAAAATGGTTTTTCTATTTTCGCCTCAGCAATTATTGACCAGTCAAATTTCTTTCCGCTACCGCCAACTCCATCGGCACCCCTGTTATCAAACAGGTAGTAATCACACACAGCATCGTAAGGTGCCACCAATTCGTCAATGTCGGTAGTTTCAGCACTAATATTAAAAACTTTAATTACCTCCACCTCGGTAGAAAGGTCTTCGCACATTTCAGGAGATTCTGAGCCATGCAGCTGCACCGCATCAAGATCATATTTATCAATGGCGTCCAAAACTTCTATCATTTCAGGATTTACAAACACTCCTACTTTTTTAAGATCGAAATCGGAATTTTTCAGGTCAGCAGCGTCTAGCTTGTCGCCGATGTAACGGGGAGATTCCTTGTAAAATATAAGCCCTGCGTAATCAACGTTTAAACCATCAAGCTGCTGAAGTTGTTTCAAGGTGGTAATGCCACAAACTTTTATATTCATTGAGTTGTCTTTTGAGCCGTAGCTCTGTTTAAAATTTATTTATTGATTAAATGCCTGGTTTATGTTGGGTTTGAAGCAGGTTTACAAAAGTTTCAAAGGCCTTTGCAGGGTCTTCATCCTTCATAAATATTTCTCCAATTAAAAAGCCCTGGAAACCCGCATCCTTAAAGCGCTCAATAGTTGCTACATCGCTGATGCCGCTTTCCGCTATCTTTACGATATCCTCCGGTATTTGTTTTGCCATCTTCAAGGAGCGGTTAATATCTACAGCAAAAGTTTTTAGGTTCCTGTTATTGATGCCCACCATATCTATCGATTCGCAAATATGGTCTAATTCACTTTCGTCGTGCAATTCCAGTATCACCTCCAATCGAAGTTCTTTTGCATAGGCTGCGAGGAATTTTACCTCTGCCCTGGTGAGGCAGGCAGCAATCAGCAAGATAACATCTGCCCCCATGGCTTTCGCATTCATGATTTGATAAGCGTCTATCATAAAATCTTTGCGAAGGATAGGAATGTTGTTTTCCCTTGCCAGCACGAGGTCGTGGGTACTTCCTCCAAAAAATTCATTGTCTGTAAGCACGGAAAGTCCCGCCGCACCGTGGGCAGTATATGCTCTGGTAATAACCTGCACATCGGCATATTGGTTGATGAAGCCTTTGCTGGGGGATTTTCTTTTAAACTCGGCGATAATTCCTGTAGAGTGAGCGTGCAGTAAACTTTCCTTTAGCGACAGGCTGGGCCTGGAAAAATATTTACTGTTGATAAGTTCGGCCTCTGTAACCAGGCCTTTTCTTACCTCAACCTCCTCCTTTTTGTGTAAAATAATTTTATCTAAAATATTCATGAGGCGGCTATTAAAGTTTTTAAAATGTTGTATGCCTTTCCGCTTTCCAGGCTATCTACTGCTAACTGGTAGCAAATTTCGTAATTATTATACTTACCTGTACAAAATAATGCCATAGATGCGTTGGCTATCACCACGGCATTTTGTGCCCAGCTACCATCGCCTTTTATAATTTTAAGAAAAATGGCTGCAGATTCCTCGGCCGTGTTGCCTCCGTAGATGTCAGTTGGCGCCACGGTTCTCTTACCTAAGGACTCCGCACTCATTACTTTTTCGCCAAGATTGGTGATCACTTTTGTGTCGCCGGTAAGGGATATTTCATCGTAACCCTCCAAACTGTGTATAATAGTAAAGGCTGTGTTACCCTGTTGCAACATATAATTATACAATCGTGCCATTTCCAGGTTGTATACACCTACGAGTTGGTAAGCAGGCGAAGCAGGATTTACCATTGGGCCTAACATATTAAAGAATGTACGCACACCTAATTTTTTGCGGATACCGGCCACCGCTTTCAATGCCGGGTGAAACATGGGCGCATGCAGGAAACAGATGTTTGCGGTCTCCAATTCTTTATTCAAAACAGAAGCATCCGTTTTAAATTGGTAACCCAATTGTTCCATCACATTAGAAGACCCGCTGATGGAGGTAGCACCATAGTTGCCATGCTTAGCCACTTTGTTGCCGGTGCCTGCTACTATGAAACAGCTTAAAGTAGAAATATTGAAGGTATTTTTTCCATCACCCCCGGTGCCAACAATATCCATCACATCATGATTCGATACATCAACCGGTAATGCCAGTTCCAACAGTGCGTCCTTGAAGCCCAATAATTCATCGATAGTGATTGTCCGCATCAGGTACACTGTTATGAATGCAACGATTTCCGCTTCATTGTAAACACCGTTGGCAATGTTGACCAAAACTTCCCTGGCCTGTTCCCTGCCCAGGCTTTTGTATTCAAACAAAAAATTCAATATTTTTTTCATAATCCTTTTTTCGAAGTGCCTGAAAATCTTCTTTGTTTTTTAAGTAGCAAAAAGTGCTAACTATTTAAATATGAGTTTCTTAATAGATTATTTAGAAAGCCAGTTTCGCATGATTTTTTCACCGCAAGGAGTTAAAATACTCTCTGGGTGAAACTGAACTCCTTGCACATCGTATTGCCTGTGCTGCATGGCCATGATGTAGTCGTTTTCATCAACGGCCGTGATTTCCAACTCATCCGGCAACCCGTTTTTGTCTACTATCCAACTATGGTATCTGCCCACTTCCACAGTTTTCTCCAACCCTGCCAGGATCGGCGCCTTGGGTTGAATGATTTGAATGGGCGTTGCTACACCATGAAATACTGCATCGAGGTTTGTCAAGGTTGCACCGAAGGCTTCCCCAATAGCCTGGTGCCCGAGGCACACACCCAGTATAGATTTACATCTTGCATATTCTTTGATCAGCGGCAGTAAACTACCAGCTTCCGAGGGTACGCCCGGCCCGGGAGAAAGAATGATTTTGTCGTAAGCCTTCACCGCTTCGAGGGAAATTTCATCGTTGCGAAAAACATCCACCTTTGTGTGCAAGATCTTTTCCACAAGGTGCACCAGGTTATAAGTAAACGAATCGTAATTATCAAAAACCAATATTTTCATGCTATCATTTTTATGTTAGATATTTTCTGCCAGAACCACCGATTGTTTCAAAGCATGCAATTTGTTGTTTACTTCCTGCAATTCGTTTTCCGGGTTGCTGGCCGCTACAACGCCGGCACCTGCCTGGTAAACCAGGGTATTGTTTTTGCTAAGAAAAGTGCGAATCATGATGGCATGATTGCAACTGCCATCAAAACCCATAAACCCAATGGCTCCCCCGTAGAAACCACGGGCAGTGCTTTCATGCTCGTCTATGAGCTGCATGGCTTTGTATTTGGGTGCACCACTTAGGGTTCCCGCAGGAAAGGTGCTTCCCATAACTGCAAATGCATTTTTCTCCGAGGCGATTTTGCCCTTTACTTCGCTTACAAGATGGATAACATGCGAGTAAAACTTTACTTGCTTAAAGCTGGAAACCTCCACGTCGTTACAAAGCCTGCTCAGGTCATTCCTTGCAAGGTCTACCAGCATCACATGTTCTGCGGTTTCCTTTTTATCCCTCTCCAGTTCTATAGCCAGGTTTTTATCCGTTTCATCATCGCCGGTTCGCTTAAAGGTTCCGGCAATAGGATGCACAATGGCAGTTCCGTTGCTAATGATCAACTGGCTTTCCGGCGAAGAACCAATGAGCTTATAATCTCCATAATCAAAGTAAAAAAGATAGGGGCTCGGGCTCACTGTTCGCAATGCCCGGTACACATTAAATTCATCGCCGCTAAAAGGCTGCAGGAAACGACGGCTCAATACAATTTGAAAAACATCGCCCCTATGGCAGGCAGCAATGCCTTTGGCAACCATGGCCCGGTAAGCTTCGTCCGTAATGTTAGAAGTTTCTGCGCCAGCCATCTTAAAAGGGAACACCGGCACATCCTTACTTTTTATAATACTGTCCACATCATCTATCCTGCTTTCGAGCCCGGCAAAATGATTTTCACAGATGTACATTTCATCCTTAAAATGATTAATGACAATCACATATTGGTAAAGGCGGTACCGCATGAGTGGAATCCGCAATTCATTTTCTTGCTCTTTTGAGCTGCTCAATTCGATGCTGTCAAAAAACTGCACTGCATCGTAATTGCTGTAGCCAAACAAACCACGGGAAACATGAACCGGCGCTGGCACCTGTCCGTCCGCTTCAAAAACCTGCATAAACTCGCCCATCAGTTTGGTGAGTTGAGTAGCATTTTGCAGGGCTGTTTTTTGAGGCGCTTCACCCGGTAATTTAGATTCTATGGCCCGTGCATTGGTTATTTCAATACCGGCAATGGCGTTGACCCCAATGATTGAACTGCTGTTTTCACCAGCGTGGAAGTCTGTACTTTCCAGCAAAATGGTATCCCTGAATTTATCCCGCAAGCGGAGGTAAATACCGACAGGCGTGTACACATCCGCCAATATTTTTTTATACGTTGTTGTAAATTTTATCCTCTTCATTTGTTGAGTTGCTTTGCCTTGTTAAAAATCATTCTGCAGCTTTTAAAATATCGTTGGTTAAAATGAAAAAGCCCCGACAGATAGTGTCGGGGCTCTCAATATTTTATATACAAATAAAGCAATGACACAATCATTTATTGATCATATGCCACCACCATGTTTTGTTATTTAAGTTGTAATTTGTCATTTGGAGCACAAAGATGCCGGAGAAAATTGAGACTGCAAAAAAATTTATTAAACATTAAAAGGCACACATGAATGTAGAGCGGAAAGAAAGCGGAGGGAAAGGATCGTTCTTTATAAATGCAGAAGGGCGGCAAGTAGCACTGATGACTTACACTGTTCAAGAAGACCATCTGCTGGTGATTCTACACACAGAAGTAAGCGACTCCCTGAGAGGGAAAAATGTGGGGAGTAAACTGGTAATGGAGGCTGTAACTTATGCAAGGAACCATGAGATGCGGATACGGCCCCTCTGTACTTTTGCAAAAAGATTTTTAGAGAAAGAGAAAGATTTGTATGCAGATGTTCTAGAACAGGCCAACTAATTTTCTTTGTATTTAACTAAGGCTCGCATTTTGAAGTGAATTAAGCATGCTATCCTTAAAGTCTTTCAAGGATATACAATCAAATTTAAAATAATTAATATGATATTGACCATATTTGGCGCTACAGGCACGGTAGGCAAACACCTCGTTAAGCAAGCTTTATTAATGGGCCACACCGTGAGAGCATTTGGCCGAAACGTATTTACCAGCAACATTGCCGAAAATGAAAAGCTAGTGCTTGTTCAGGGTGCGTTGTTTGATGCAAAAGAAGTGTACCAGGCCGTTAAAGGTAGCGATGCTGTATTGTCTGCTTTGGGTGGCGCTTTTGACGGGTCTGACAAAACACGCTCGCTTGGTATAAAAAATATTGTGGCACAAATGGAAAAAGCCAACGTTAAAAGGTTG
>JANPJW010000003.1:0-1891 GCA_031425715.1 Chitinophagaceae bacterium
TTTCATTGTTATCAATGGTAGCTATCCAGTCATGTGCATTTGCCTGCCACGAATCAAGAATGGCTGTAGCGTCATTCATGATTTGTAAGCTTTTGCAGGTGTTTCCAAAATTGCGGGTACGATTTATTAACGGCTTCCGCCTCGTCAATATTTACGTTGCCACTGGCACCCAGGGCAGCAACAGCACAAGCCATCGCAATCCGGTGATCGTGGTGCGAATGAACGTTACCACCTTTAAGGCGGCCGCCTCCTTTTATAACCATCAAATCATCCTGCAATAAAATTTCTACACCCAGCTTTCCAAATTCTTCCTGCAATGTAACCGCCCTGTTACTTTCTTTATGCGCCAGCCTGTGTACACCGTTGATTGCGGTAGTGCCATGGCAATAAGCCGCCAAGGCAACCAGCGGAGGAAAAAGGTCGGGGCAATGCGTGGCATCAAAATGAAAAGGCTGCAATGTTGCTGGCTCTATGCTAATTTCTTCGGGGGTTATGCTCATTACCGCCTTGCACATCATCAACGCCTGCACTATGGCACGGTCTGCCTGGGTAGAAAAAACATCGAGGCCCTTTACCCTTATTTTGCCGGCAATAGCTCCGGCCACTAGCAAAAATGCAGCGCCACTCCAATCTCCCTCTACCGTATATTCAACAACTTCCTGGTGAGTTTGCGGAGGGGAAAGCTGAAAGGTTTTATAATTATCGTGAGTAACTGTGTACCCAAAATGTGCCATCATTTGCAGCGTAAGATCTATATAGGGTTTACTCTTTAAATCTACCACCGTAATACTCACCGGAGCTGTTGCAGCTTTGGCAAACGCAAGTAGTAAGCCGGTTAAAAACTGCGAACTTAGGGAACCATCCACCGTAATGTGCTTTGGTTGCAAGGGTCCTTGAATCTGTAAGGGAAGTTTGCCTTCATTAGAGTTTACTTTTACGCCGAGTTGAGGCAATACCTCGTCAAAAAAATTCATTGGCCGGGTAAGCAAACTGCCGCTACCGGTAATAGTTACCGGGGCTGCACTTAATGCCGCAAGCGGCGTAAACATGCGAATACTTAATCCGCTTTCACCACAAGAAAAGGCCGCCTCTACATCTTTCCCAAAGGGGGAGACTTGCGAAGATCCCAAAGATCGGGAGCCTGTTATTTTTATCGAAGTTGTTTCTAGTTGTCAATTTTGGCGCCCAGGTTTTGTATGATGGATAATGCTGCTTTGTCATCGTTGCTTTGCCCGGGATTGCGTATAAAGGTATCGCCTGTGTGCAACATGGCCAGCGCACAGGCTCTTTGCATGGCACTTTTAGATGCCGGCGCTATCACTTCACCTTGTATACTGGAAGGAACAATTTGTACTTTCATAAACTTATAAGTCGCCTAAAGGCATTGATCAATTAAATCTTTTAACTGCGGCAAGGGTATCGGCGTTACTACCGCCTTCCCTATTTCCTCTAGAAGGATAAAACTCATGCTGTTGTTCGATCTTTTTTTATCCATCAATAACAAGTCCCAAACACTTTCCTTATCAAAGTTGAGGTGCACGGGCAGATGGAACTGCTGCAATACCCCTATAATCCGTTGTTTACTATCAGCTGAAAAATTGCTTATTTGCTCGCTGATGCTGCAAGCTGCTACCATGCCGATGCTTACTGCATGGCCATGTGGCAAATTGTAAAGATTCTCTATGGCGTGGCCAAGGGTATGGCCAAAGTTGAGCAGCTTCCTATCGCCGGTTTCAAACTCATCATTTAAAACCACCGTTGTTTTAATAGCAATATTTTTTTCGATCAGTTCTGCCAGTAATGCGGGGTGGTCTTTAAAATCTGTTACCGACCTTGCAGCCAGGAAGTCAAAAAAGGCGGCATCCTTGATGCAGGCATGTTTGATGATCTC
>JANPJW010000004.1:0-1820 GCA_031425715.1 Chitinophagaceae bacterium
AAAAACCATCAAATGGGGCGATAAAGCAACCATTGAGAAAATTGATGCCATTATTCTTACTCCAGACAATCGGGTATTCGGCAAAAAAGAGTTGGATGCAAAAAAGATTGTTTACCAGTCAGAGGTTTTCGACTATAAGGCAGCAGCTAGTAACCGCGATGTTACCATTCCCCGCTCTGCATTTATCATGAAACAGCAAATTCCGGTTTATCCTGATTCATTGTGCTGGGTACGAGATTTTGCCTATTCTTACAACGAGCCAATGGCTAAAAAATATTTCGGTCATCCTGCATACGGCAATTACCCTGTAGTAGGTGTAAACTGGAAACAGGCTTCAGCATTCTGCGAGTGGAGAACTAACTTTTACAACAGTTTCCTTGAAAGTAAAAAGAAAACTTCAGAAACTGATTATCGCTTACCCACAGAAGCACAATGGGAATACGCCGCCAGAGGTGGCCGTTCACAAAGTCCTTACCCATGGGGAGGACCTTACCTGAGAAATAAAAAAGGCTGTCTATTAGCCAACTTCAAGCCAGGCCGCGGTAACTATCCTGAGGATGGTGGTTTCTACACTGTAAGGGCAGATGCCTACTGGCCCAACGACTTTGGTTTGTATAACATGGCCGGCAACGTAGCAGAGTGGACTTCTTCTCTGTATTACGAGGGTGGTTACAATTTCCAACATGATATGAATCCGGATATTCGCTATACAGCCAAAGAGTCGGATGCCCCAAGGATGAAGCGCAAGGTTTTGCGTGGAGGCAGTTGGAAAGATGTAGGACATTTTCTTCAAACAAGTACACGCAATTACGAATACCAGGATACTTCAAAATCATACATCGGATTTAGATGTGTGATTGACTTACCACCGTCTGCAAGCCGCAGAAAATAACTTCCCAGCTTAAGAGTAAAACTTTCTTTTTTTAAAATAAACTTATGAATTACCCGTTCTATCTAGGAATAGAACGGGTAATTTAACCGCTGTAATTCTAAAATCTCAAACAACCCCCACTAAAACTCTTTAAATCTAAAACAATGGCTCAAAAGAAAAGAACCTTTTTAACAGTAATCGATGTGTTGGTAAGTGCCGGCGCAGCCGTTATTATTTTTGCAGCATGGGCTAAACTCACCCACCAGGCCTATGCTGATGTTCTATTAACTGTCGGAATGTGGACAGAAACTGCAATCTTCCTGGTATATGCGGCCATTGAGTGGGTAAAACCAAAGCATCATGAGGAAGACGATGAGGAGCCGGTATTGGCTGTAGCAAGTGGCAACCCCGCCCTGCAATCAATGGATAAAATGTTGCAAGAGGCTGATATTACTCCTGCAAATCTTAAAAGACTGGGCGAAGGTTTCAATAAACTTGGCACTACTGTAAACGGTATGTCAGATGTAAGTGATGTTGTAAAAAGTACCAACGATTTTGGTCTTAAAACCAAAGAAGCCACAGTTGCTATTGGCAATATGGCCACTTCGTTCACGAATAGCGCTAACACTATGGCCTCGTTTAACAATGCATCTGAGAGTGCAAAAGGGTTTCATGAGCAAGTTCAGGTGTTGACCAAGAACCTGGGCTCTTTAAATACTATTTATGAATTGGAATTAAATGAAAGTAACAACCATCTGAAAGCCTTGAATGGTTTCTACGGTAAAATGGCTGAAGCCAGCCAGGCAATGATGAATTCTGTAGAAGACGCCAACAAAGCCAAAGATCAAATTGGTGCACTTGCAACAAACCTTAGCAAACTAAATGCTGTGTATGGCAATATGCTTAGCGCTATGCAAGGCAGGTAGTTTTGTGACACGCTTTTAAATCC
>JANPJW010000005.1:0-2049 GCA_031425715.1 Chitinophagaceae bacterium
TTTCATCAACTGCTTCTTTCTTTTTTCCGGACATAATCATGCTGATGGAAGCCAGTATCATAACCACCGCAAACAGCAACATCAATGCTATTGGCTTTGTAATAACCAATGATCCTATAGAGAAAAGTTCTTTTGGAATGAATGGTACCAGCCACATACGGGTGGCATATACGGCGGCAATAGAGGGAATGCCAAAAATGAGCACCGTTTTAAAATCTACCTTTTTTTGAATGGCACTTTGCACACTGCCAACCAAACCAGTTGTGCCTACAATGAATAACGAATAAGCCGTAGCCAATACAGGATTTACACCCATTACATATACCAAAATAGGTACCGTTAAAATAGAACCCCCGCTGCCAATTAATCCAAGCGATATACCTACAAGGGCTGCTAATAAATAGCCCAATATTTCCATAGTGTCTGTTTTTTGTAAGTGCAAAGATGTCATCAGGAATTTTGGTGGATGGTAACAAAGGTTACATTGGAGGGAATGTGTTACAAAGTGATACAGTCGTATTCAATTCCTACTAAAACTTCTTGGACCTGCAAAACCAGCATTAGGTACGTTGTGTTACCTTTATTGCCCAACTAATGAGTAACCTGTTTCAATATTTCAAAAAATTTAATCCGCTTTCCAAAGAAGTGGCAACCGGTGCAGTAAAACGGGCGCTCGAAAATACATTTACAGATGTGCAGGTGCAACTGCAGCTTACCTTTGATCCGCCATGGAGCCACGTATTGATTTCGGAAGTGGGACAAAATTTTTTAAATCAATAATAATGCTGAGCCTTACTCGCAAAATAGCTATCAAAGCTGTATGTATCCTGCCTCTAAAATTGATATTGGCCAACAATATGGCCTCAAAGAAATTGTTGCTGATATTAATGCGAGCGAACATACCGTGGGCAAACTCCTGCAAACGCTGGTAAAGGAAAAAGTTATTGTAAGTGCTAAAGGGCCCGCCCACCGGAGGATTTTATATAACTGCCAAACAAATAGCACAACCTATCATTCATATTGTAGATGCCATTGATGGGCGTGGGATTTTCAGACAGTGTGGGCTGGGTCTGAGTAAATGCACTGCTGTGCATCCTTGCCCCATACATGATAGTTATGCAGACGTGAGAGACCTGTTTGAAAACCTTTGCATCAAAAAAAAGTTCAGGGATCTTGTTGAGCCGGTAAACAACGGCTTTACTTACCTTGTTGGTTAGCATCTGCCGTAATAGCCGCATCTAAAACGGATCTTTATTTCTGCTCATTCAAAAGTACTCCTGCTCCCCTGGTAAATTAAAGCAGCCCATTCTTAACTACCTTTGTGCCTTAACAACCATTTATATTGTGAATTTATTTGCACTCAGCAGCCGCATCATTATTACCTGCAGCAATCGATTATCTCCATGGCTTTTAAAAGAAACGGAAGCGCTTGGCTACAAAGCCGTGCGTACTTTTAAAACAGGTGTAGAGCTGCAAGGTAATTTACAGGAATGTATTCAGCTTAATTTAAACCTGCGATGTGCCAGCCAGGTATTGTTTTCTATCAAAGAATTTAGAGCAACCAATGCAGATGATTTGTACAAGGTGCTGCTGGAACTGCCCTGGGAAACCATCATTCCTGCAGATGAATATTTTTCCATCAGCAGCAATGTGAGCAATGACACCATCACCAATAATCTATTTGCCAACGTAAAGGTAAAAGACGCCATTGCAGACAGGTTTAGAGAAAAAACGGGCGCAAGGCC
Organism: Chitinophagaceae bacterium; assembly: GCA_031425715.1. Lineage (GTDB taxonomy): Bacteria > Bacteroidota > Bacteroidia > Chitinophagales > Chitinophagaceae > Ferruginibacter. Next base: position 1,746 of record JANPJW010000005.1, read on the forward strand.
AAATTCAGGTTCTGAACTAAATGGCGTGGTGGTGCATTTATACTGGAAAGATGACCTGGCAGAAATTTTTATTGATACCAGTGGCGAAACGCTGAGTAAGCATGGCTATAGAAAAATTCCTGGCAAGGCGCCCATGCTGGAATCCCTGGCAGCAGCCACCTTGCTGGCCAGTAACTGGAACGGGCAAACGGCGTTTATCAATCCCATGTGCGGCTCCGGCACGGTAGCTATTGAAGCAGCTATGATGGCAACGAACAGGAGGCCGGGTTTATATCGCAGCAACTATTCTTTTATGCATGTGCTT
>JANPJW010000006.1:0-5882 GCA_031425715.1 Chitinophagaceae bacterium
TTTTTTTCCTGTTTTGTCATTTCAATTATTTTTAAATGTTCCAATCATTCCTCCTCTTCAGGAGCAAAGGGGGAACTTTAGTTTAGAACAGATTTTGTGTCAACCATGATGCCCGGGCTCATAGAGCTGGCCATGCTTAAACCTCTCAGGTAAGTTCCTTTAGAAGTAGATGGTTTTAATTTGATGATGGCATTGATAAATTCCTGGCCATTTTCTGCTAATTTTTCCGGTGCAAAACTTACACGGCCAATAGAAGCATGAATGATACCTACTTTATCCACCTTAAATGCAATTTTACCACCTTTCAAATCTTTAACAGCGCCAGCAACATCATTTGTTACAGTACCAGTTTTAGGATTCGGCATCAGGTTACGTGGGCCTAAAATTTTACCTAGTTTACCTAACTTAGGCATAACAGATGGTGTGGCTACAATAACATCAATATCTGTCCAACCACCTTCAATTTTGGTAATAAACTCATCCAATCCCACAAAATCAGCACCGGCTGCAGTAGCTTCTGCTTCTTTATCGGGATTACATAAAACCAATACTTTTTTGGTTTTACCAGTACCATGAGGCAATGAAACGGTTCCACGAATGGCCTGGTCTGCTTTCTTAGGATCTACTCCTAATTTAACGTGCAGGTCTACAGAACTGTCAAATTTGGTTGTATTTATTTCTTTCACCAATGCTGAGGCTTCTTTAAGCGTATAGGCTTTGTTGGCGTCAACCTTAGCGTTTGCTACTTTTCTTTTTTTAGTAATCATTTCAATTATATATTAAGGTTGACGATTAGTTTTTTTCCCATGGTGCAGCACCATCTACAGTTAAGCCCATGCTGCGTGCAGTACCGGCTATCATTCTCATAGCGCTTTCAATACTAAAGGCATTCAAATCAACCATTTTATCTTTCGCAATTTCTTCTACTTGTTCCCATGAAACTTTGCCCACCTTTACTCGGTTGGGCTCTTTACTACCTTTTTGAATTTTGGCAGCATCCATTAACTGAACGGGAGCGGGAGGAGTTTTGATAACAAATTCAAACGATTTGTCTGCATACACAGTGATTAACACTGGTAAAATTTTGCCGGGTTTATCCTGGGTTCTCGCATTGAACTGCTTACAGAACTCCATGATGTTTACACCTTTAGAACCCAGAGCAGGTCCGATTGGTGGTGCCGGATTGGCTTGTCCTCCTTTACATTGGAGTTTAACATAGCCGGTGATTTCTTTTGCCATTTTTTAAATGTTTTTGGTGATAACGTTCCGGGTTATCCGGAACTCCCAGATTTCTCCTCAACGAAGAAATATTCCATAAAGAACTAATTGGGGCGGCAAAAGTAGGATTTTATTTTGGAAATGGATGCATCCTATAAAACTATTTAAACCTTTATGCTAAATAATTTTCATTTGTTCAGGTAATCCTGGAAAGCCGCTTGCTGAAGTGCTTTACCAATAAATACATCACGCTCGTTTACAGAACCTATACTGGTAATGGGTCTCTTTCCAACATTATCGAAAACCAGTTGCTTACCCGGCTGTAACCATCCGAAACCATTGTTGAAAGTAAACATCGCCCATGGCATCCTGCTGCTATCCAACAGATTCCTGCTCCATTTAAAAGATTTGGCGGGTATGGCTAACTGGTGAAGCAAAGTAGCGGCAACATCCGTTTGAGATCCGATCTTGTCTATCACCTGCCCGGGCGATTTCAAGGCTCCTCCTAAAAACAATAGTGGTATCTTGAAATCTTCCTGTTTATTTACCGCCGATGGCAAACGGTGGCCATGATCGGCTACAATGACCAGCAGTGTATTGTGCCACCAAGGCTGTTTGCGTGCGTATGTTACAAAACTGTACACCACAAAATCAGTATAGTGCAATGAACTCAAAAATTTATCCGTATCGTCTGACTGAGGTAAAATGGGAGTGGATGGTATTTCATAAGGTTCATGGCTGCTTAGTGTAAGCCAAACGCTGAAAAATGGTTGTTGCATTTTTTGAAGATCCCCCTCCAGGCGTTGCATTACCACACCATCATGTGCTCCCCACTTAGAATTCTTGTCTTTGTCTTTAAAATCATTCACCGTTACAAACTGGTTGAAGCCGCCTTGCAATAGATATGCCTTCATATTGGCAAATTCAAGCTCACCACCATAATGAAAGGAGGTTTGGTAACCTGCATTTTTAATGAGCTTGCTTATCATGGGGATTTTCGCAGCCTTTTCAGGATCCTTTATGATGGATGTCGTTGGTTGTGCCGGGTAACCACCTAAAATTCCTACAATGCCCTTATCCGTGCGATCTCCGGTAGCATAAATGTTGGAAAAATACAATCCTTCATTTTTTAACTGATTAAAGCCTGGCGTTATGGGCTTGCCTGCCACACTTAGGTCAACTGCTTTAGAAGTAAAACTTTCCCACACAATAACAATTACATTTGGCCTTGAAGTATCTGTCCTATTCAATAATGGCTGAGCAACAGAACTGGTGTAGAGGAGGCTATCTACAACTCTATTGACTAAACCCGAATCCCCCACAACAAAGGGATTAGACACATTATTTGCCCTTCGACTGAGGGATCGTAAAAGGTTCCATGAAGCATTTAGCGCCGCCTGGTTAGCAAAATTATTTTGTGAAAAATATACACTGCTTTGGTTGAGTGGTGCCAGTTGTATCCCTCCTCTTATGGGAAGAATGAAAGCTGCAGTGAGTAGCAAAACCGATAGAAAAGACAGCAGCTTTTTTGCAGAGGGCTGTAACAACTGCGCCCATCGCCTGAGGAGTTTGCCGGATGTAAAAACAAGGAACGCATACAGCACCAACAAGAGCAACGAAATGGCTAAGATGGGTAAATGACTAATAGATGCCCAAACTTCTTTTGGGTTGGCCAGGTATTTGAATGCGGTAGCATCTATCCGAAAACCCCAGGCTCGAAACAAGCCTATGTCTGCAAATACAATGAATACGATCAACAAAAGAATAACGGCCGTATATATCCGGTAAGTTGTTATGTTCCGCAAAACTGGCACAAATACAGACATCAATACCAGAAGGGAAACTGGTAGCGTGATGTAAGCTGCAGCAGAGAAATCCATGCGGAGGCCATACCAAAGAGATAAACCGGCCTCCATTACACCAGCGCTGCTCATTTGCGCAAAGTTGGCAGCAAGAAAGAGTAACCGGCAAGCTTCAAACAAAATTATCCAGCAAAGCCAATATTTCAGGATGAACCAAACCCGGGTGAACATAGAACCAATGTTATTAAAAGTGACAAAGTGTTTAGCTCTATTAAAAAAGCCTCATCTTTTTAGATGAGGCCGTTTCTATTAAATTTTAATGTTTTAAAGTACTTTAATCCCGGTCGCCTGAAACACGATTTCCCTTTTTGCATTTACGATCTCGTCAATTTCCTTTTTAGATTTTCCTGCATCTTCTGCAAAATGTCTTAATTGCTCTACCGATGTTTCTTTAAAAGTGGCCACTCCATCAGCTACCACGGTTTTACCTTCCAGAGCAACGGGTACCAGAAATGAATGGTCTTTCATTTTGACCAGCATAGAACCAGTTTTTGTTTCCAAACGTATCCAGCATCCTTCTGCCTTACAAACTTCAGACACCTTACCGACAACTTTAACTTCTTTGGACTGGCCCGGCTGATTTAAATTTTCTGCCAAGAGATCCGCAGATACTGCACCCGCTTCAGAAACTATTGCGCCAAACACAGAACCTTTATCTGCAGATACTTTAGGCGGTTGTGCCATTAAAAGAACTGAAAACATACAAGCCGTTAAAGATAAAAGGATCGTCTTCATAATCTTGCTAGTAAAGTTTGAATATTAAATTATTTTTTCTACCTGCATGTAACTTAACTCCACCGGAGTAGCACGACCGAAAATCTTAACCTGCACTTTCAACTTCTTCTTCTCATCACTTACTTCTTCAATAACACCATTAAAATCATTAAAGGGCCCGTCGATAATTTTGATGGTTTCCCCTATGATGAATGGTTCGCTCATGGTTACACCGCCAATATCAGACATTTCGTCGACCTTGCCGAGCATCTTATTTACCTCTGCTTTGCGCAAAGAGATAATGTTCCCTTTAGATCCTTTACCATCTGTTAAAAAGTGCATCACATTGCTGATGTTGCTTACATGTTGAATAATATCATCAGTCAGCTTACCATCCTCCACCTCCATCATAATATAACCAGGGTAGAAATTCCTTTCACGCATTACCTTTTTTCCATTCAAAACCTTGTAGACTTTTTCTACCGGTAAAAAAATCTGCTTGATGATTTTATCCCAGCCATTGCGCACTATATCCTTGTCGAGATATTCCTTTATTTTCCGCTCCTTGCCACTTACTACCCTAAGTACATACCACCGTCCATCTTTTTCAGATTTAGGAGCATCTGTTGTTATTAGTTCAGTCATAATATTAAGCGAATAGAGAATAAATAAATTTCATAGATCCGTTAGCCACAAAATCCATTAGGGCAACAATGGCTGTAATAAAGATGGTAGCACCCAATACAATCATTGTAGATTGTTGAAGCTGAGCCCACTTAGGCCAACTCACTTTCTCAGTTAATTCTTTATAAGAATCTCTTATAAAAGCAGCTAATTTGTTCATTTTTGAATGTTTAAGAAGTTCCAAAGGTTCCAGCAGTTACAGAGGTTATAAAACCTTTGAAACCCTTTTAAACCTTTGAAACTTTAATTAGCACGGGCACTAGGATTCGAACCCAGATCAAGGGTGTTGGAGACCCGTATGCTAGCCGTTGCACCATGCCCGCAAAAAAGAGAAGCCCCTAAATCCCTGAAGGGGACTTTGAAACACTCTGATTATTTAAAGAACTTTAAAGAATAAAGTACCCAAGGTTAAAAACCAAAGGTACTTTGTTATAATTTAATAAGCTTCCCAAGTCCCCTTAAGGGGATTTGGGGGCTCTTTTTATTTTAAAATCTCTGTAACCTGACCAGCTCCTACGGTACGGCCACCTTCACGAATCGCAAATTTCAAACCTTTTTCCATTGCGATTGGCTGAATCAACTTAACGGTTAAGTTGGTGTTATCACCAGGCATAACCATTTCAGTTCCTTCGTTCAAAGTAACTTCTCCTGTAACATCCGTAGTACGGAAGTAAAACTGGGGACGATACTTGTTAAAGAACGGTGTGTGACGACCACCTTCTTCTTTGCTAAGAACGTAAACTTCACCTTTGAAGTCAGTATGAGGAGTAATAGAACCTGGCTTGCAAAGTACCATACCACGACGGATTTGAGTTTTCTCAATACCACGCAATAGAAGACCTGCATTATCACCAGCTTCACCTTCGTCTAATAATTTTTTAAACATCTCAACACCGGTACAAACAGAGGGAAGAGATTTTTCCATCAAACCAACGATCTCAACTGGCTCACCAACTTTGATACGTCCTCTCTCGATACGACCAGTAGCAACAGTACCACGACCGGTGATTGAGAATACATCCTCAACACTCATCAGGAACGGAAGATCAACTAATCTTGGAGGTAAAGGAATGTAACTGTCAACTGCATCCATCAACTCGGTGATCTTAGCTATCCATTTTTCTTCGCCGGCCAATGCGCCTGTTGCAGAACCCTGGATGATTGGTGTATTATCACCATCAAAACCGTATGAAGTTAACAACTCACGGATTTCCATCTCTACCAGTTCCAACAATTCCGGATCGTCTACCAAATCTACTTTGTTCATAAAAACAACAATCTGTGGAACACCTACCTGGCGAGCCAACAAAATGTGCTCCCTGGTTTGAGGCATCGGACCATCAGTAGCTGCAACCACCAGTATAGCTCCGTCCATTTGGGCGGCACCGGTAATCATATTTTTTA
>JANPJW010000007.1:0-3219 GCA_031425715.1 Chitinophagaceae bacterium
CCCAGGTTTCCTCCGGCGAATCAAATATATAAAGGTTGCCAGCTATTTTATTTTTGATATTCAGTGTGCGGCCAATGTATTTTTTGAGATTGATGCCATTGAGGTCTATTTTCCCTTTAATCTCTAATACCTGGGTGTGATAATTGGTTTCATCAATCAACGACCTGGTTTGCTGGCTATAATAATCGAGCGCAACACTTTGTGATACATTCAGCATAATCAGACGCAGTGTTTCAACATTCGCATCCGGGATACCAATCTTATCAAAGCCATATTGAACCGTGGTACCGCCCACTTCAATGTCGAACTCATCGGTGAACCGCTCATCAAAAAAATTTTTGCAGAAGGGTTCAATCATCTGCAGAAAACTGGTCATCTCCGTTTCGTTGTAACCTAAGAAACATACGATGCCATATTGAAAAATGTACAGGTGTTGGTACTTTTTTATTTGATAGAACAATTCGTCGGAGTCGGCAAAATACAAACTGGCCGTAAAGTCTTTTTTAAATTTCTTTAGGTCAATGCTGTCTGCAACCTGAAACGAAATTACTTTGATATTCATAGTTGATAAAAATGGTGGCGACCTAAAGTTAGTTTAAGAAGTTGTGTAAGTGAATGAATATTTGGATTGTTATTCAAAGGCTTCGCCTGCGTAATAGTCATAGAGGGGAGGTGATCTCTGCTTTTTCGCCTGGATTGTTGCTAGTGTAGGCTTGACAGCACAGGCGTCTTAGCAATTTTTCCCGAAATAGAGAGACACTGCCACCAGGCGCTTGCATTCATACAGGTTGAATGGAAGTAAATTTCAAAGCCATTGAAAACATGCCATAAGCTTTCGCTTGTGGGAATACACAGAGATTTTCTGCAGGTAATAAAAAGATAACGTGCTGAGTAGCGGCGAGCGGTTCTTTAATAGCCTTAGGCTTCTCTATGGCATGCTGTGGTTATCTTTGCGTAATGATTAACAAGTTATCGGGATGGGCGGACACGATTGTGGCGATAGCTACTCCGCCCGGCGTTGGTGCCATTGCTGTGATGAGAATAAGTGGTGCCGAAACATTTTCTATCATTAATCAATTGTTTCCTTCGAAAGACCTGGAAGTCTTGCCCTCACACAGCATTCACCTGGGTATTTTAAAAGAGGGTGATCTTGCAATTGACGAGGTGTTGCTGTCTTTATTTAAAGGACCTAAAAGTTATACCGGCGAAGATACCATCGAGATTAGTTGCCACGGAAGCCCTTACATTCAACAACAAATTTTAGAAGCTTGTGTAAGAAAAGGGGCGAGACTGGCAAGGGCCGGCGAATTTACACAGCGGGCATTTTTAAATGGCAAGCTCGATCTCACGCAGGCAGAAGCTGTCGCTGACCTAATTGCAGCTAATACAAGAGCATCGCAAAAAACAGCTTTGAACAATATAAGAGGAGGTTTTTCCAATCATCTAAAAGATATGCGGGAGCAACTGATTCAATTTGCTGCATTGATAGAACTGGAGTTGGACTTTACCGAAGAGGATGTGGAGTTTGCAGATCGCACAAAATTTTATACACTTATTCGGCAAATCAGCCATACCACAGATCAGTTGCTACAATCTTTTCAACTAGGTAATGTTATAAAGAACGGCGTAAGCGTGGCCATCATTGGTAAACCCAATGCCGGTAAATCAACTTTGCTCAACAGCTTGTTAAATGAAGAACGAGCTATTGTGAGTGAAATTGCAGGCACCACCAGGGACACCATTGAAGAAACCATGAACATCAATGGTATTATTTTCAGATTGATTGACACGGCTGGTATAAGAAGTCATAGTGCTGATGTGATAGAAAATATTGGCATAGAAAGAAGTCTGCAAAAAATGAAATCTGCAGATACGGTGCTGTATATTTTTGACGTGTCGGAAGAAACAGATGAATCCTTGCAGCAGCAAATGGATCTCTTTAAAGATGCTTCCGTTAGCTATTTGTTGGTAGGCAATAAGGCAGATGTAATTAAAGAGATGTTGCCAACAAAATTTGCGAAGTCAGCAGATATCCATTTTATTTCTGCCAAGGAAAAAACCGGCATCCAGGAATTAAAAACAACAATTTTTAACCAAACTGTAAGTGCATCCTTGCAATCGGAAGATACGATCATCACCAATGCCAGGCATTACGAAGCACTCAAACAAGTAAGTATTTGTTTGCTCGACATTCAAAAGGGACTGGACGATCTGCTTTCCGGCGATCTGCTTGCCCTGGATATTCGCCGATGCCTTTATTACCTCGGCGAAATTACCGGGGAGATTACCAACGATGATAAATTGGATTATATTTTTAGTAAATTTTGTATCGGAAAATAATCCCCGTTTCTTTTTTTGTAAATGCTTGTCTTTCTTGTGTTTTGTTCAAAACTTCTTTCTTTTATTTGTTGCCTCTATTAATATACTGGGAGAATGTATAATTGATTCTTACGCTTAATGAAAATTAACACCTGTGTTAAATAATAATTATCTTTTTTCCTATAGTATTGTCTGCTTGCACGGGCTGGTTCGTACTCACAATACCTGAAACAGCTTCCCTCATTCAATTGTAGAGATATTGATCCCAACTCTTTATCTAAGCAGTGGCTATTTTCCAACTTAACAATAAAATCAAATATTCTTTTTTTTGTAAGGATAACAATACTTCCACGACTATAGATGGGAGAAAGATACAGCAGCAAAAAAAGCAAATCACTTAGCTAGCATCTTCATCAGCATATAGTTTAAGGTAAGGGGTTAATAACCTATTAGTATTTATAGAATCTAAAAACCTTTAAAAGAAAAATATGAAAAGGTTGATAACCATTTTGACAACACCCAAAATCGAAGGCTGATGCTTCATGGATGAAGTTCTTCAATTAATATTCAAAAATAGCCCTTATCTAATAACCAAACAACCATGACTAACAATCACTTTGATATTATCATCATCGGCACAGGAATAGGCAGCGGTATCATGGCACAAAGCCTGGCAGCAACCGGAAAAAAAATACTGATTCTGGAAAGAGGCGGCTTTATACCAAAAGAAAAAGAAAACTGGGATCCGGTGGAAGTGGTAGAGAAAGGCCGCTACCGTACGAAAGAAAAATGGTTTGATAAAGATAGCAATGCATTTGAGCCTTATACCCATTACGCCGTCGGGGGCAACAGTAAAGTATATGGTGCTGCTGCATTCAGAATGAGGGAAAAAGATTTTAC
>JANPJW010000008.1:0-8254 GCA_031425715.1 Chitinophagaceae bacterium
GAGAGTAGGTAGCCGCTCCCTACGCTACGCAATAGGGACAGGCATATTTAGTTTAAAACCCTTCAAGTTTACTTGAAGGGTTTTTTTATGCTCTGATGATATAAGCGTGTTAGTGGTTCCCATACCGATGCACAATTCCGATAGATGTCGGGATGGGAGAGTAGGTAGCCGCTCCCTACGCTACGCAATAGGGACAGGCATATTTATTTTAAAACCCCTTCAAATTTACTTGAAGGGTTTTTTTATGCTCTGATGATTTTAGTATTTAACTGTTTGCCATACTTATCCGCCGCGGGGGATAAGTCCCCGATGAAAGCTGGTACTGAAGCCTGTCCCTAGGCTCAGCATAGGGAAAGGCATTTTTATTTTAAAAATCTTTGAAGTTTATTTTCGGAGGTTTTTTTATGGGTATATGTCAATGGGGAAATAAATACAAAGGATAAAAAATCAGTAGCAAGAGGGCTGAGGTTAACTCTGCGAGCTGAAGGCTGGTCATATGGATTCTTTCGTAGACAAGGAATAGGACGTTTGCATTTGTTTGTTCAATATTACTGAGAAGTACAAGTGAGTGACACAACGATGCTCAATTGAAAAACAAATGTTTGTCACCAACCATTATATTTCAGTAAACGTAAATCACTAACTAAAACAGTTACTTACTTACCTGGGTAAATGATGCATTACGTTGAGATGTATACACACAAAAAATCCTTTCAAGAAATTGAAAGGATTTTTTGTGTGTATATCGTAATTGAAATTAATAATCTCTGTTACCACCACCACTGCCGTAACCGCCACCGCCGCTACGATTGCCGCCGCCGCCGTAACCACCGCCGCCGCTACGGTTTCCGCCACCGCTACCGCCGTAACCGCCACGACTTCCGCCGCCGCTACCACCACGACCTCCGCCAGCACCTCCAAATCCACCGGTACTGCGTTTTTTGTAGCCACCTTCGCCTTCCGGACGTGGTTGTGATTCGTTAACGATAAGTTTGCGACCCTGTACGTCTGTTTCATTAAGGTTGGCGATTGCTGTTTTTGCAGCTTCATCGTCTTCCATTTCTACGAAACCAAAACCTTTACTGCGGCCGTTCATTTTGTCTTTCAAAATTTTGGCACTTGAAACACAGCCATACTGTGAGAAAAGACTGTTCAAATCTTCATCAGTCATAGACCAACTAAGATTTCCTACATAGATGTTCATTGTAAAAACTTTTAAAAAATTAAATAAAAACAATAATGCCTAGTTGGTACAATGAACTGAAAACGACATTTTGAATAAAATCAAATCAGCCAACAGTGGAAACTAAGAGCATTAGAGCTGTACAAATGTAACATATTATTTTAAAAAACCTATTTTTAGTTGGTGGCATTATTCGGTGACGATCATCGCAAGCAGATCTTTGTCCCTTTCATAAATATCTTTCCTGAAATTCAAGGCACCATCGGCAGCTACCCATGCCGTAAAATATGCAATGAATACCGGGACAGCTTCTGGCAGGGTAACATATTTTTCTTTACCAGCGTTCATTGCCGCGGCAATTTTTGCCGAAGTCCAAGTTGTATCATTTTTTAATAAATAATGAGCCAACTTTTGGGCTTCGGCTACCCTTATACAACCATGGCTAAAAGCCCTATTGGTTTCTTTGAACAAGGATTTTGCAGGCGAGTCATGCGAATAAATTGAATGACTGTTAGGGAAGAGAAATTTAACCAGCCCTAGGGAGTTGTTAGGCCCGGGTTTTTGGCGAATGCTATTCCCGTTCCACTCCATGTTGTGTGACCTGAGATAGTTAGAATTATTTCTCAATGCGGGCAGTGTTTCATTCGTCATAATATTATAGGGGATGTTCCAGTAAGGGCTGAACACTATGTATTGGATCTTGCCATTAAACACCACCGTTTTATGTTGATTTTTGCCTACAACTACATTCATGCTCCACACACGCACGTTATCTTCAATAGCATGTAATTTAAACTCAGGAATGTTTACCACCAGGTATGTACCTGTATTGTTGTTGGTAACCCAGCGGGTGCGCTCCAGATTTACCAGTAATGATTCGATGCGTTGCCGAATCCCCACGTTCAATTCGGCAATGTCTGTTTTGGAAAGTTTTCCATTTACACTTAAACCCATTCGTGCCTAGAAATGTCGAATTGCCTCTTCGAGCACGTCGTCGAATTTTGCAAGTGGAGTATAATCCTTCAAATCGCCCAACAAAAACAGTTTATATCTTGCGGCTGATACTGTGTTGGATGAATCACCATTTTTTAATGTTGATTTTGTTAGTGGTACTTTTATGGTATCTGCCTTTTCTACCAGTCGATATTTTTTTAGATAGTCTTTGAGGAGGTAATACTGGCGGAACACAGGTGGATTTTCGAGGATATCTTTCCCGGAAAGAAGAGAATCAAGCGTTTGAGAATAAGATACCTTTTTTCGTGGTAAGAGCCATTGCAACGCTAATGATTCCTTTTCCAGCACACCCACCCACACTATTTTAGCGTACTGAAGATACTGTGCTGTGAGCATGAGTTCTGCCTTAACTATTTTTGAATTATCATTTTCACTCCAGCGGTAAATATCATCCATCACATTGTTGAATTCTTGCTGGTAAGCAAGTTTGGATGATTGCACACCTTCTTCATCTACATTTTTAATTTTATTGTAGAGGTTTCCTGCTTGCTCTATCATCCCATTATCAGAGAACCATGCAAAAGAGAAATTCCTGCCCCGATAGAATTTATACAAATCTGCATTCACTTTTTTGAATAAAGGAAAACTGTCTATAAACACTGCAATAGCGGTGCTGTCAAAATATTTTGTAGAGGGAGCAATGAAATTCCCTTGCACAGTTGCAACAACCGGTAGTAGAACTGGTGGCTCTTTTTTTTTGCTGGTAGCATTGCAGGCACTCAGCCCTGCACATAAAACAACTAACAAAACTTTTACAATTCTCATGTTATAAACTTACACTTTTTAAGGCACAAAAAAACCGCTCCAGGGAGCGGCTTAATTTTATCAAAATGACACAACTTTATTCAGCTGTTACTTCAAATTCAACTTCAGTTTCGTTACCGTTACCAAAATCAATCTTAGCTTTATAAGTTCCCAATTCTTTTACTTCGTCAATGATGTGAATTCTGCGACGATCGATCTCATAACCTTTTTGTTCTTTAATTGCACGAGCAATTTGAACCGAGGTTACGCTACCAAAAATCTTTCCACTGGTTCCGGTTTTTGCACCAATTTTTAAAGCACCATCATTCAGAACTTTAATTACGCTGTTTAATTCAGCCAATAATTTAGCTTCTTTCTTATTTTGTTGCTTTAACTTTTCTTCCATTTGCTTCAGGTTGCTGGGACTAGCTTCTACCGCAAATTTTTGAGGAATAAGGTAGTTACGACCATAACCGTTTTTTACAGTTACCAGTTCGTTTACACCACCTAAATTATTCACATCTTGTATTAATATTACCTGCATTTTGTTTGCATTTTTACCCAATCCCGAAAGTTTCGGGACTTTCTCTATTTAAAGGTTAGGGTGGTGAAAAATTTAATGATTCTATTTCATTAGATCTGTAACGTAGGGAAGGATGGCCATCTGACGGGCTTTCTTTACTGCTTCGCTCACTTTACGCTGGAACTTCAAAGAGTTTCCGGTAATACGACGGGGCAATAATTTTCCTTGTTCGTTCAGGAATTTCTTTAGAAAATCTCCGTCTTTATAATCGATGTAGCGAATGCCCATCTTTTTAAAACGACAATATTTCTTCGGACGCTTTTCGGCTTTGATAGCCGTTAGGTACTTAATTTCATTTGCTTTTGCCATGACTTATGCCTCCGTTTTTTCTGCTCCTGAATATTGTACACCACTTCTCTTTTTTACATTATACTCGACGGCGTATTTATCGAGTACAGTGAACATGTGACGCATTACTGATTCGTCACGCAAAAGTTGAATTTTCAACTTTTCATTGAAGCTGGTTGGCGCAGAATATTCCATAACCCAATAAAGACCTGTGGTCTTTTTGGCTACGGGATACGCCAGTGATTTCAGTCCCCATGGTTTTGTGTGCGATACTTCGCCGCCGTTCTCTGTAACGAGGGCTTCGTACTTTTTCTGAGCGGCTTTGTATTCCTCTTCAGAAAGCACAGGAGTAAAAATCACCATCAATTCGTAGTTGCTCATTTTACCTGTTTTTTGTTTTAAAAAATTATGAATCCCGCTCATTTTGAACGGGTGGCGAAGGTAGGTAAAATAATGGATAATGGGCAACGATTTAGTAGATAATCCGGCCTCTTGAAGTAGCTTTCTAACTATCTAATATTCAATTCGGTATATGGGGTATTGTTTGTGAGCAGGCTCATAGTACCGTGAATTGGTGTAGATGTATTCTAAAATTGCCCCAGAATCCCCTGCAAATTTTGGATCTGCCAGCTTTTTAGCATCCACTTTTGTTCTTAAGGATGAATCAGCTTTTAGCACCGCAGCAGCAAAGTCTTCCCATCGGTAATCGCTATAGCCCTCCTTTTGTTGCAGGATGCCATCAAAAAAATTCCAGGCGAAAAAACCATCATCGCTGGTAGGTTCGATCATTTCTACAAGATACCGGTTGGCCGGTTGATTGAGGTATATTATGTAGTCTCCTTTTAAAAACTTCATTTCTTTGTAATGGATTGAAGTCTTCACTGAATAATTCTTGTAGTGCTTTTCATAAGGCTGCGGGTAAGATTTGTATTCATCTATCTTGTACGCCGAAACGTTTACAACAGTATCCTTTTTAAACCGGGAGAGCTGTACTTTGTTCAACTGCAACAAATCAATCACGGCCGTCCAGCCTTGTGGAATGATGTAGGCATTGGGTGCATTTACAAGGCCTGCGGGCGAAAAGCCGTGGTAGAATTTTATCTGTTTTGTAAAAGGCTGCTGATGGTTGTAAAACATCTTCTGCAAACCAGTGGCTTCACTTGTTACGAAGCCTTGCTCGTAACCACTGAATGTAATCGCACTAAAAACAGTGGTATCCTGCAACCAACGCAGCGCAAATTCCCGCTGACGGATACTTTGACTAAATGCCTTGGCTCTTTGCGTTTTGATGTTCAAAGCGTTATCAGAAGCTGTTTTTATAAAGGTAGTCAGCAAGTCGTAGGTAGCCTTCACCCTGTCTTTGTAGGGTTTTAGCATATGTGTTTCCGGCATAAAAGATAGCGTATTGAACAGTGCGGCATAACCGGATGAATACCTGGGCGGATCCATAAACATTTTCATTCCTTTGCTGAAATCCGTATTACCAAAATCTACATATGGAATCATCTGCCAACCTTTTGCATCCATACTTTGATATAGCAAGGGTTCAAAATATTCCTGAAGCCATTTACCCAGCACCGGCCCCAGTTTATTATACTGGGTAGAAATTAAGGTCATGGTATGCTGAAAATCTGCTCCATCGCTCACGTGATTATCCACAAGGAGATCAGGGTTGAGGAAATGGAAAATCTCGGTAAAGGCCTTTGCTTCCTTTGAATCGGCTTTAGTAAAGTCCCGGTTCAGATCTAGGTTTTGCGAATTCCCCCTGAAACCATACGCCACTGGCCCGTTTTGATTGGCCCTTGTGTAAGAATTTCTATTCAGGCAGCCGCCAATATTGTAAACCGGGATAATACCGATAGCTATATTTTCCGGCAAGGAAATTTTCTTATTCACGATATCTCGTGCCAACATCATACTCGCATCAATGCCGTCTGGCTCGCCGGGATGTATGCCATTGTTTATAAGCAATACAACTTTGCCTTGTGCATGCCATTTTAAAGGGTCAAACTGTGCATCGTTGCTTACCATCACCAAATGCAGCGGGTAGCCGGCATCTGTGGCACCCATGGTTTTTAAAGAAATGATGCTAGATTTTTTATCTAAATTCTTGTACCAATCAATCACTTCAAAATAGGTGGCTGTTTCCTTTCCGCCAGATTTTTCAAAAGGAGATTGTTGGCCATGAACTTGAAAAGATATAACCAACAGCACGAAAAAAAAATGTTTCACTTGAATGATTTTTGAGAGACAAATATATCGGGAATCTTAATAATAAAATTGCCCGGGAGAGAATTGAATTTTTTGCACAAAAAAACCGTGCGAACATTCGCACGGTTGTTATGAAATTATTCCAAAGTCGTAAAAATTATCTGCTGATCACAAATGCAGTTTTAATAAACTGTTTGTTGTTTGAAATCCTGACAAAATATTTTCCGGCAGGAAGGCTGGAAACACTTGTATTGTAGTTGTTAGTACCGGTATTGATAAATTTTGTAAGAACGACAGTTCCGTTTGAATTAATGATTTGCAAAGTACTATTGCTGAACAATGGTTCTGAAAAATTCAATGATAACCTTTGTGAAACAGGGTTTGGATAAATAAGGGCTTTTGCCAGAGCGTTTAGTTTTACAGGAACGATAGAACTATAGCTAAAGGCACCATCGATATCAACCAACTTCAACCTGTAAAAAACGGTGTTTGCCTGCGGCAGGTTATTGTCGGCAAATGAAAATGATAGTGTATTAGAAGTGTTAACCTGTCCGATGGATGAAAAATTCTGCCCGTTGGTACTGCGCTCAATTACAAAATGGCTGAAGCCTTGCGGGTTTTCGGCAGTCCACTTAAGTTGAACTTTTTTTGCTACCAGTTGCGCATCAAAGCTTGTAAGGGTAATGGGCAGAGCAAGGCCACAACCAGTAGACCAGATAAGGTCTACATATTCAGGATGATCCACAAAAGGATTCCTGTTTACCTGGTATCCATAAACTTCGTTGTTGCGGTCAATTTCTTTAGCACTTACAGGGTCTGCATTGTGCCATTGGATGAGCATTCTTAAATAATCGAGTTCTATAGAAGGCCATGTGGTGCCGTCCATTACCACATTTCCATTTGCCTGCAAATTTTCCCACGAGGGCTGTTCGGCCTGATAACGTGTAACCATGTAGAGGGTTGCCCTGGCAAAATCGCCTTTGTAGGCATCGATCGGTTCAAAAACAGGGCCACTATACCCTGGGAAAGTGATGGCAGAAGTGCCCAGTTTACTACCATTTAAGGTAGTTGTAGAAGCAGTAGCAACTTTACCGTAGGGGTAATTGCTCCTCAGACTGTTAACGTCCATATCCGTGGGAAAAAGATGGTGTAAATCTGCCCCCGGAAAATTGTTGGTGCTGCTGGTAGCAGAGAACCAGCTGTTGGGGAAACTATGCTCTTTGTTCCACCCGTTTCCTTCGCCATCTGTGCCACTTCCGATATTAAATTGGCTAAAAGTGTAGGTGTATGGATCTACGCCGAATGGGTTGTCTGAATACATATCATAAACAATAGTGGCTGTACCAGCATCGTTTAGACGATCATCAGTAGTTAAAAATTGCACATCATCCAGGCTTCCATAATTATTTTGTGTGTGCCCGGTTGTGATAATACCGCTCAAAGCAGTTTTAAGTGGAGCACATGTGAGGCCGGCTGCTGCATCGTAATAACCTGGAGGAATTCCTGTGGAATTATTGGTGGTGGTGGCAGTACCGTCTAATGAACCCGTGCTATAAAATGGCTCACCAATACAAACGTCATTGGCTCCAAAAACGTAAAAATAATAGGGAGTTGCTACTGTAAGACCTGTAGCGGTAAATGTAGTAGAAGGCGTATAAGTTACAACAGTGCCATTTCCCATTGTTTGTCCGGCGGTGTAAACGGTGCCGTTTGCAGGTGAGGCCCCCAGTGGCGGCGTCGCAGTGCTTCGTATAACCAAATATTTACTTGCCCCACTTCCGGTAAAAGAACCTGAAATGCTGGTATTTGCGGGTGTGAGTGTAAATGGAGCGGTTGGTGCAGCAGGTGTAATACATGCTGGCGGAGTTGCCGTAAGCACACCAAGGGTAAGAGGATTTATCGTGTTATAATTCGGGCCCCCTACACAACCTTGATCCTCCATGGAAAAAACGAAATAATAATATTGTGTAGAGGAGGCCACTGTATTATCATTAAATGTACCGTTGTTCGAAACAGTTATTACGGTGCCATTTCCACCGCTAATAACCTGTCCGGCGGTATAAGATGTACCATCTATAGGTAATTGCGTGAGTGTATTACTCACGCTTCGTACAACCAAATAATTTTGGATCGTAGTAGGTGTAGCAACAGGAGTAAATGTTCCTGAAACAGTACTTGCTGTTGCATTCAACGTGAGGTTTGTTGGTTGTGCAGCAGGCTCGGGGCATGGG
>JANPJW010000009.1:0-4826 GCA_031425715.1 Chitinophagaceae bacterium
GGGAGTAGCAGGTTCGTGTATAGAATTTCCGGAACCAATCAATTTGTGTCTGCAGGAAAAAAGCATGAATATGATGTACAGGCCATGCATGTAGATGTAAATTTGGTTGATGGTCTCGAGCTGAATATGGAAGCCTTTAAAAAGTGGAAACCCGATTATGCCGATGCTGAATTTGTTTTTGAGGACGGGAGCTTTTCGCTTTCTTGCGCTTTGCCCGGAAAAGGCACAGCAGTTTACATATGCGGTGTAGAAACCGAAAAAATGTCTAAGTCAAAATACAACACCGTAAACCCCGATGAACTTTGCAATAAATATGGCGCCGATACCTTCCGAATGTATGAAATGTTCCTGGGCCCTGTAGAACAAAGTAAACCCTGGGATACCAAAGGCATTGAGGGTGTTCATCGTTTTTTGAGAAAGCTATGGAGATTGTTCAACGATGACCTGAAAGGAAAAGTGTGGAAGGATGAAAAAGCCAGCGATGCAGAACTAAAAATCCTTCATCGTACCATCAAGAAAATTGAAGAAGATACGGAGAAGTTTTCCTTCAATACAGCCGTAAGCGCCTTCATGATTGCGGTGAATGAACTGGCAGATATCAAATGTAACAAGAAAGAAATCTTAGAACCGTTGTTGATTTTATTGGCACCTTATGCCCCACACATTACCGAAGAGTTGTGGAGTCAGTTGGGGAACGAGGGCTCTATTCTGGACGCCAGCTATCCCGTACTAAATGCCGCCCTGTTGGTAGAAAGCAGCAAGGAATATCCGGTCTCTATCAATGGTAAAGTGCGCACCAATATCAGCCTGTCGCTGGAACTGCAACAAGCCGACGTTGAAAAAGAGGTGCTTGCCAACGAGACCGTTCAAAAATGGCTGGAAGGGAAGGCTCCAAAGAAAATCATCTATGTAAAAAATAAGATGATCAATGTGGTGATGTAGATTTTTCTGAAAAAAAATTCTATCTTTTTGTCCGGATGTAGAAAAGTTGTTCGTCTTTAATAAAAACATTCTACATCTTTTAAAACAAAAATTATGGAAAAATTCATGCTTATTTTTCAGGGGCAGAAAGCTGCCGAACAAGCATCCGCAGAGCAAATGCAGGAGAACATGGGTAAATGGATGGCCTGGATAGACAAACTGGCAAAAGCCGGCAAATATGAAGGCGGCGAACCCTTGTTGCCAACCGGTAAAATTATCAAAGGCAGCAACAAAACGGTTACCGATGCTGCCTTTGCAGAAGGCAAGGAAATGATCGGCGGCTACTTTATTGTAAATGCTGCTGATTATGATGAAGCGGTGGCCCTCTGCGAAGATTACCCTGATTATGCTATCGGTGGAAGTGTAGTTATCCGGCAAATCCAGAAAATGGAAATGCCGGCTTAATCAAATTTAACAGGCTGTCTCAAAAGTCAAAGCATTCCACATAGCAAATTCAAAAATTAGAAAGTACACAGAGGACATTTGAAAATCAATCGTTGTTGTATCAACTTTTTCTTTTTTGTCTGTGAAATTGATTCCTTTGAGACAGCCTCTTTTTACAGGCTTAATTATAATTTTCAGAAAAAAATTGCACTGGATAATTATTCTCATATAGCACCAACTGTTGAGCACCTCTTTCGCCAGGAATGGGGAAAGCTGGTTGCCGTACTCACAAAATTATTCGGCCCCCAAAACCTGCAAATAGCCGAAGATGTGGTGCAGGATACTTTACTCCTTGCATTTAATAATTGGAAAATTAATGGGCTTCCTCAAAATCCGTCAGCCTGGCTATTTACTGTGGCCCGTAATAAAGCCATTGATGTATTGCGGCAACAAAAACGAAAAGATGTATTTTCAAAATCAATGGCGCCATTGCTCCAATCAGAATACACCCTGGTCCCCACTGTGCAGGATACAATCAATACCAATTCGATTAATGATGACCAGTTGCGGATGATGTTTGTGTGCTGTCATCCATCTATTTCTGCAGAAGCACAGGTATCGTTAATTTTAAGAACACTATGCGGTTTTAGTGTTACCGAAATCGCCAAAGCATTCGTTTCCGGTTACGACACCATTGAAAAAAGACTATCCAGGGCAAGGCAAAGTTTCAGGGAGAATAATGTGCAGTTTGAATTACCACCTGTGGCAGAACTTGAAAGCAGGTTGGATAATGTGTTACTTGCCATTTACCTGCTGTTTAATGAAGGATATAATTCCACACAGCATGAAGATTTGATAAGAAAGGATTTGATGAATGAAGCTCTGCGTTTATGTGAAGTGATTTGCAGAAGCCCGGTTGTAGATCACTCAAGAGCAAATGCACTAATGGCATTGATTTGTTTCACTGCATCCAGAAATGATTCCAGGCTGGATGCCAATGGAAATATATTATTGCTGGAGCAGCAGGACAGAAAAAAATGGAATTTGGAGTTAATACAAAAAGCTGTTCATCACCTGGAAATTTCCGCCGATGGTAAAACCCTTAGCAAATACCAGTTGGAAGCAGGTATTGCTTATGAGCATGCAAGAACAGCCAATTACCAGCAAACCAACTGGAACAATATTTTGCGATGTTATGACCTTTTGTGTAAGTTTTACCCCTCACCTGTGGTGGAATTAAACAGGTCAATTGTTATAAGTAAATTGCGTGGCCCCGCTGAAGGCATTAAAGCTATTGAAGCCATCGCACAAATTGCTTCTTTAAAAAATTATTACCTCCTGCCAGCCACATTGGGAGAACTGCACCGACAGCTCCATCATTACGAAACTGCTCAACAATATTTTACCAAAGCCAATTCTTTTACACATTCAGCTTCTGAAAAAAAGTTGTTACAGCAAAAGATTGATCAATTGAAGGATTAGTACTTTTACTTTAAAGCTTGCAAAAAACTGAATAAGACCAATGAACAAAATGAAAACCCGATTTGTTAATATCTAAATCACTGTTATGGCACAACCTACCATCGAACTGATAAATGCTTTAAATGAAACCGCCAGCCGTTTGCGTGAAGGGTCACATTACGCCTGGGGGCATCACGGGGCCTGCAACTGCGGTAACCTCGTACAAGTAGTAACTAAGTTTACAAAGGGTGAAATTTTAAGATACGCCCATCAGGGCATTGGTGAGTGGACAGAACTTGCGCAGGAATTTTGCCCTATCACCAAAGCTCCCATTGATCTTATTATTTCGAAGCTGGTAGAAATAGGCCTTACACCTACCGACATTCATCATATTGAGTACCTCACCGATAGAGAAGTGCTTAACCATTTGCAAGGTGGTTTTCGCTGGCTAGAGCGCAATAAGAGAGAGGATGCCATTGCTTATTTTGAAGCCTTTGCAGATTTGTTACAAGAGCGACTCTTGAAGGACATTCAATTCAATATGGACGAAATAGGCCTGCCGCAAGCCGCTCCGGCAGTTTTGACACTGGAAATAGCCTGATAAAAGCTTACAATAGGTAAAGCCCATGCGCAAGCATGGGCTTTTATTTTTAATTTTTGTCCGGAAAATTGCTTGCTAACCCAGCGTCCTCCAGGTTACTTTAGCCAATTGCCCAGGCCTTATCACCCTTTTTGTAAGGATAATCTCCTATGTATTTTCCCGGTACCGGAAGTAATCTCAAAGCCTGTGTAGATCCTATTTCTGAGGTAAAATACCCAAGCAGCGTAAGTTGTTTCATCATGCTGTAATAGTGGGATGGGGCCCTTACAAAGTCGGGACTGTTGGCTTTTCGGGCATTTTCCCTGGATACTTTTTCTTTATCATCCCGTAGCATATTGTAGTCTTTTGCTTCCTTCTCCAGCGTTATCAGGAAAGCTTTGCGCTGTTCGGGGGTGCACTCCACAAAAGATTTACCATTGGCTTTTTCGCAGGCTTCATTGAGTTGATTCATTCCCTGGTAAAAAGCATCTTGCTCTGCCTGGGTGTAACAATCCGTTACCATGATATTCATAAATTCACCAATTTTTGTGGCCTTGGCGCCCGGTGTATCGGTGGTAGGTATGATGGTTTCGCCCACTTCGTCTAACATCGCAATATTTTCAGCGGTAAATCCAACTTCTTTTTTTGCAGCAGTTTTGCAACCACTTAAAAAAACATCGCCACCAATTACAACACCACCGGTGAGCAATGCAATCATTTTTAAAAGTTCTCTACGTTCCATAATGTTCTATTTATTAAATGATGAGTTTAAAAATCTTCACTCAGCATTGTCAGTTATAAATTAAAAAATTATCATTTACTAAAGGTTTCCTTTCTTCAATTCCGATACCGCAAAATCTGCAGCTCTTGCGGTCAACGCCATGTACGTAAGCGAGGGATTTACGCATGACGCAGAAGTCATACAAGCACCATCCGTTACAAAAACATTGGGCGCATCCCACACCTGGTTATTGCCGTTTAGTACAGATGTCTTACGATCTCTGCCCATACGAGCAGTGCCCATCTCATGTATACCCTGGCCTACTGCATAACCTGCATCATAGGTTGATACATTCTTTACCCCAGCGGCGTTGAGCATTTCTGCAGCATCATTCATCATATCCTTGCGCATCCTTAATTCATTTTCTTTGATCTCTACATCAAAGGATAATACAGGAAGGCCCCACTTGTCTTTTTTAGTTTTGTCTAAAAAAATCTTGTTCTCATGGTAAGGGAGCATTTCGCCAAAGGCCAATAAGTTCATGCCCCATTTACCTGCTTCGGTCATGGAATTTTTTAAATCCGTGCCGATGGTGAATTCTGCAATCTCTACACCTCTTCCTCTGCCAGCACCTCCCTGGTAGCCAAAGCCACGCAGATAGTCTCTCTTATCGCTGCCTACATTTCTAAACCTCGGTAC
>JANPJW010000010.1:0-3787 GCA_031425715.1 Chitinophagaceae bacterium
TTTCTACATATTTTTCATCTTTTCAATTTCAAATAAATTGGAACAAGCAAGTATCATTATAAGAACTGCCACAGCAGACGATATATCTTACGCACCCATCATAACGGCCGAGATGGAATCATCGGCCAAGGCAAGGGGCACAGGCATAGCACAGCGCTCACCAGAATATGTGGCAGCAAAAATGGAAGAAGGTAAGGCAGTTATTGCTGTAACAGAAGCAGGCGACTGGGTTGGCTTTTGCTACATTGAAGCCTGGGGCCACGATGCTTTTGTAGCCAATAGTGGTCTCATCGTAGCACCCGCTTTCCGCAAAAGCGGCATCGCAAAAAGTATCAAAGAAAATATTTTTCAACTTTCCAGGGAGCGATACCCGCATGCAAAAATATTTGGGCTTACTACTGGTCTTGCAGTAATGAAAATCAATTCTGATTTAGGGTATGAGCCAGTTACCTACAGCGAGCTCACGGATGATGAGCAATTTTGGGCGGGCTGCAGGAGTTGTGTAAACTTCGACATTCTGGTGAGCAAGGATCGAAAAAATTGTATGTGTACTGCCATGTTGTACGATCCCGCAGATCATTATGAACCCGAGGAAACGGCTGAAGACTTTAAACAGTATTCCAAATTGTACGAGCGCTTCATGCGCATCAAGCAAAGCAAGCTCATGAAATTTTTCCTGCGCAATCAAAAGATTTCCGGCGCAGGCAAAACGGTGTTAAGTTTCTTTTATAATTTCTAAAAAAAAATCATGACAAATAAATTGACCATCCATTCTTTTGACGATTCGGTGATACCGGAAGGAGATGGTAAAAAGTTGGTGCTGGGTTTTAGCGGCGGTTTGGATACCAGCTTTTGCGCTGTTTTTTTAGCAAAGCAAAAGGGCTACGAAGTGCATTCGGTTTTGGTAAATACTGGCGGCTTTAGCGAGCAGGAATTGGAACAAACAGCAGCACATGCTTATAAACTCGGCGTAACTACACATAATACTATTGATGCAGTGAAAGATTATTATGACAGCATCGTAAAATACCTCGTGTTTGGCAATGTATTAAAGAACAATACTTATCCGCTAAGTGTGAGCGCCGAGCGGTTGAGCCAGGCACTGAATATAGCTGCTCATGCAAAAAAAATGGATGCTGCGGCAGTGGCACACGGAAGCACAGGTGCCGGCAACGACCAGGTGCGGTTCGATATGATCATTAACAGCATACTGCCGGGTGCAGAAATTATTACGCCCATAAGGGATATGAAACTGAGCCGGGAGGCTGAGATTACCTATCTTAAAGAAGCAGGGGTAGAAATGAATTTTGAAAAATCTGCTTATTCAATCAACAAAGGTTTGTGGGGAACCAGTGTAGGGGGTAAGGAAACTTTGAAGAGCAATGGTATGTTGCCCGAAGAAGCCTGGCCCACACAGTTGGATGCTTCCTTGAAATCAGAGAATGTTAAGTTGTCATTTGTCAAGGGTCAATTGTCAATGGTGAATGGTGAATCCTTTGCGCACCCTGCCGAAGCCATTCAACAGTTGCAAAAAATTGCAGGGCCTTATGCCATTGGACGAGACGTGCATGTAGGCGATACCATCATCGGCATCAAAGGGCGTGTAGGTTTTGAGGCAGCAGCACCGATGGTCATTTTAAAAGCGCATCATGCTTTGGAAAAACATGTGCTCACCAAATGGCAATTAAATCTAAAGGACAACCTGGCCCAGTTTTATGGTAACTGGTTGCACGAAGGGCAGATCATGGATCCTGCGATGAGGGACATAGAAGCTTTTTTTGAAAGCACACAAGCACATGTAACCGGGGATGTATTTGTAGAGTTGTTACCTTACCGCTTTGTGGTTACGGGCATTGAATCTGCATATGATCTCATGAGCAATCGTTTTGGCAGCTATGGTGAGATGAACACCGGCTGGACGGGAGAAGATGTGCGTGGTTTTTCTAAGATCTTTGGCAACCAAACCAGTATTTATCATTTGGTGAAAGCGGAGGCGGAGGCGAAGGGTTAGATGGTAGGATTGTTGGAAGGTTAACTATTAGATTGGTTAATTAGTTGAATGATCTGATCAGTGGATTGGTGAATTAGTTGATTAGTGCATTGGTGGATTGTTGCATAGTTAATTGTTTGAATGATCAGGGCAGATATTTGAATTTCAACATACAGCAATGAGCAGGAAGCGTCTCAAAATTAATTTTATAAAGTTTTTAATTCATGCTTAGTAACGAATTATCTGACTCTTCGCAAGCCTCCCCTTTCCGGGGGAGATTGGAGGGGGCCGTTAAGGTGGGTATTATTGGAGGTGCAGGCTACACCGGCGGTGAGCTGATCAGGATATTACTGAATCATCCCTATGCTGAAATTGCTTTTGTGCAAAGCAGCAGCAATGCGGGCAATCATTTGTCAAAAATTCACCCCGATCTTTTAGGAGAAACGGAACTTCTTTTTTCTGCGGATCCTCATTTTGACATTGACGTACTGTTCTTCTGTTCTGGTCATGGCGAGGCAAAGAAATTTGTTGAAGGAAGTGATATTCCACCTAGTGTTAAGTTGATAGATATAGGAAATGATTTCAGGCTGAAGGAAGATGCGGAGGTTGCGGGTAGAAAATTTATATACGGTTTGCCAGAATTAAACAGGGAGCAAATAAAATCTGCTACCAGTATTGCCAACCCGGGTTGTTTTGCAACGGCCATTCAACTGGGATTGTTGCCGCTGGCAAAAGAGGGTTTGTTGAATGATATTTATACGACCGGTATTACCGGTTCTACCGGTGCGGGGCAGTCGCTGTCGGGCACTTCGCATTTTAGCTGGAGAGCCAATAATATACAGGCTTACAAAACCTTATGCCATCAGCACCTGGGAGAAATTGAAGAATCACTTACACAATTGCAGGCTGGATTCTCCTCCCCCTCCGGGGGTTCCCGCAAGGGAACGAACGCAGTTCGGGAGGGGGCTGGTAATTTGAATTTTGTTCCCTGGAGAGGGGACTTTACAAGAGGCATCTTCATCAGTTCACAGTTACATTGTGATCTTAGCCTTGAAGAACTAACGGTGATCTATGACGCATTTTACAGGGATCATCCCTTTGTTGAAATGTCCGGAGATCCGATCAGCATGAAGCAGGTAGTGAACAGCAATAAAGCAGTGATACAATTAGAAAAAGTGGGCAGTAAGCTGGTGATACATTCAGCTATCGATAATTTATTAAAAGGTGCCAGCGGCCAGGCAGTGCAAAATATGAACCTGATGTTTGGGCTGGAGGAAACGGTGGGGCTGAGGTTGAAGGCAGGGGGATTTTAGGGGGTGAAAGGTGAAAGGTGAAAGGTGAAAATGCGAAAGCCTAAAATTGAAGCGGTGAAAGTTACATTTTTGTAAGATTTGAATTATTACAATTTATTAATAAACCAACAAACCAAGTTCCCCTTTAGGGGACAGGGGCACCATGAAATTATTCGACGTATATCCACTTAATGATGTTACCATAGTAAAGGCGCTGGGCTCCTATGTTTGGGACGATAAGGGTACCAGATATCTTGACCTCTATGGCGGTCATGCAGTCATCAGCATTGGTCATACTAACCCGCATTGGGTAAAACGTATAGCAGACCAGATGCAGTTGATCTCCTTTTATTCTAACTCTATTAAGATTCCTTTGCAGCAGGAGCTAGCCAGTAAATTGGGCAAGCTTTCCGGCAAAGAAGATTACCAATTGTTTCTTTGCAACTCCGGCGCCGAAGCCAATGAGAATGCCTTAAAACTGGCATCCTTTTACAACGGAAGAAAA
>JANPJW010000011.1:0-5344 GCA_031425715.1 Chitinophagaceae bacterium
CTTTTAAAAGACTCCAGCCTGGTGAATGTACCGGGAAACAACATGCCGTTTGCCAGCACAAAACCGGCTGTTCCGGCAATCACAATAGCCGATATTTCAAGCGTACCATGTATCCATATAACCAACACAGACTGCAACCCAAGGCCATTGGCAAAAAATAAATATTGAAAAGAGCCCAGCATGATGCCATTGTTCCATAAGATATTTAATGTAAAAAAGCCGAGGGTGAAACCTCCAATGAAAGTGAGGAATGCCACTTTAATATTGTTAAAGGCAATGCGCACAAACATGGTAAACGGATTTTCATCTTTGTAGACTCCAAAGGGATCCCCATTGGCGATATTTTCTTCCGTCATATCTACGTAATTGCCGCCAAGGATACCCCGCACAAATTCCGGGTTAGTATGAGAAGCCCATACACCTATGCTCACAAACAAACAGAAAATAGCTAAGGTGAAAAAAAAAGTACGATGATGTTTTTTGAACATCATAGGCAGCTCGTACTGCCAGAAGTCGAACAAGCGGCTGTATTTTTCTTTCTTGTTTTTATAAATGCTCTGGTAGATGCCGGCGGCAAGGCCATTGATCCAACGGGTAACTTTGCTTTTGGGATAAAAAGTTTTGGCATATGATAAGTCATCAATGAGGGTAATAAAACGTTGGGCCGTTTCATCAGGATCGGTGGATTTTTCCTGTTGGTATTTAGTCCACTTCTCCACATTCTTTTTGATAAACATCGCTTCTCTCATAGTACCGGTGGTAAGAGGTTGTGCCCTACTGTTCAACTGAAACAGATTTTGAACGGATTGGTTTAAAATCCTGGCAGTTCCCTGTCTCCAGTACAATTTGCTTCTTTTTTCAATAATAAAAAAATAACCTTTTTCGGATAATTTTATTTGTAGGTGTAAATTGCAGTGAGCATGGCGTCAGTACAAATCAATACCGTATTCAATATAGACCTGGAGTTTGAAATAGCTCCTTTTCATAAAAGGTTGCTGGCCTACCTCATAGACTTTGTGATGCTGATCATTTATCTCTATAGCATGAAAACTTTGCTATATGGAGCGCTGGGCCTTGATAATGGCAATGCCGGGCTGGATATCATTATCATTTCTTTACCCATGCTGCTCTACTCCCTGGTTACAGAACTAACCATGAACGGGCAAACACTGGGAAAAAAAATCATGAACATCCGGGTGATCAGCCTTAGTGGAAGCGAACCCACCGCAGGCCAGTATATACTAAGATGGATCACTAAATTTTATGAATGGCCTTTCTTCTTTGGCTACATTTATTTTTCAGATGGGGCTTTATTTGTTTATATCATTATAACCGGCTTGCTGGGCATTGCCGTACTGATTGCTATTTCACTTTCTCCCAAAAGCCAGCGCCTGGGAGATATTGCCGCCGGCACGGTAGTGATAGACACCCGTTCTAACATGAGCGTACACGACACGGTGTTTATGCAGGTGAACAGTGAAAATTACAAAGTGAGTTTCCCTGAAGTAATGCGCCTTTCAGACAATGATATCAATACCATTAAAACTGTGGTAACTAAGGCTCACCGCAGGCACAGCGACGAACTCTGTTACCGGGTAGAAACGAAAATTAAAACAGTTTTGCAAATACAATCAGACCTGCCTGCACTCGCTTTCTTGGAAAAATTATTGGAGGATTATAATTATCTGGCTACGAAGGAATGAGGGAAGCGGGTGGTGAAAGGTGAATGGTGAATGGTGAAAGGTCAAAGGTGAAAGGTAAACGGTGAAAGGTCAAAGGTCAAGGGTGAAAGGTCAAAGGTGAAAGCCTGCCCCTATAGAATGTAGGGGGTCAAAGATGAAAGCCTGCTCCTATAGAATGTGAGGGGTGAAAGCTTGGCCTAGATCCTGTAGGGGTCAAAGCCTAATTCTTGCTAGTTCAGTTCCCCGCCGGACGATCTCCTACTGCATGTTGCCCATTGCCTATTGCCCATTCCCTCTAATACGCTCTTGCAAACAAAACCCTCTGCTTGCTGGGTTTGCCGCTGAGAATGCAAACTCCGTCTTCCAAAGTATTGTTTAGCGGAATGCAGCGAATGGTTGCTTTAGTTTGTTCTTTAATTTTTTCTTCGGTTTCTTCGGTGCCATCCCAATGAGCAGAAATGAAACCTGCCTTTTCATCCAGCAATTGAACGAATTCATCCCAACTGTCGGCCTTCCGGGTATTTTCATTTCTAAAGGTAAGTGCCTTATTAAAAATTGCCTGCTGAATTTCTTCCAGCAAATTTTTTACATACTCTCCCAGCCCATCAATGGAAATAGACATTTTCTCTTTGGTATCTCTCCTTGCTAGTTCCACCACATTGTTTTCAATATCTCTTTGCCCAAGGGCTATTCTTACAGGTACCCCTTTTAGTTCATACTCTGCAAACTTCCAGCCTGGGCGGGCATTGTCGCCGTCATCGTATTTAACCCTAACGCCGAGCGCTTTTAATTCGCTGATGATGGCGCTGGCTTTTGCATCTACTAAAGCCTTTCCATCTTCGCCTTTGTAAATAGGCACTATCACCACCTGGATAGGGGCGATCTTTGGAGGCATGATCAAACCCTGGTCATCGCCATGGGCCATTATCAAAGCGCCAATAAGCCGGGTGCTCACGCCCCAGCTGGTAGCCCACACATATTCCAGTTTATTGTTTTTATCGCTGAATTTTACATCAAATGCTTTGGCGAAATTTTGCCCGAGGAAATGAGATGTGCCAGCTTGTAAAGCCTTGCCATCCTGCATCAATGCCTCTATGCAATAAGTGTCTTCGGCGCCTGCAAATCTTTCGCTGGCGGTTTTTACACCTTTTATTACCGGCACAGCCATGTATTCTTCTACAAAGCTGGCATACACGTTCAGCATTTTTACCGTTTCTTCCACGGCCTCATCTTTGGTAGCATGTGCCGTGTGACCTTCCTGCCACAAAAATTCTGCAGTGCGCAAAAAAAGGCGGGTGCGCATTTCCCACCGAACCACGTTTGCCCACTGGTTAATGAGCAAAGGAAGATCCCGGTAAGATTGTATCCAACCTTTGTAGGTGTTCCAGATGATGGCTTCACTCGTGGGCCTTATCACCAATTCTTCTTCTAATTTGGCTTTAGGATCTACAATCAATTTACCCTTGTTTTCAGGATCGGCTATCAGCCTATAGTGCGTTACTACAGCACACTCTTTAGCAAAACCTTCTGCATTCTTCTCTTCAGCCTCAAACAAACTCTTTGGAACAAACAAAGGGAAATAGGCATTCACGTGCCCGGTTTCTTTAAACATCTTGTCCAGCTGGTCACGCATATTTTCCCACAAAGCATACCCATAAGGTTTTATCACCATGCAGCCTCTCACAGCAGAATGGTCTGCCAGTGCAGCTTTTACTACCAATTCATTGTACCACTGTGAATAATCGGCTGCTCTTGTTGTAAGTTCTTTGCTCATAAAACGAACCCCGGAGGATTTTACTTTTTAATATTAAACCATTGACTGGCTCCTTTTGGCGCTGGCAAAATACCAGCAGGACCCTCCGTTTGCGAAGGGGCACAAAAGTAACAACTTCTGTTCCTTCGCCAAAGTTTATCTAAATTTCTGCGGGGAATTGCTTCCCATGAAATGTTCACCCATTGTAAAAACGGTTGGGGCCATATCCGCCCGGGTGCTTACCTTTAAATATTCAATTTTTGCTCAATCAAAAAAATTATACCATGTCTACTTTTAAAGAATCTTTTGCGCTCAAGGGAGAGCAGGTAATGAATAAAATTAATGAACTGGTTGCTGAGGGCAATGTAAGAAGAATTGCCATTCACGATAAATCCGGGAAAGAGATTATGTCTTTTCCCCTTACTATCGGCGTAGTGGGTGCATTGATAGCTCCCCTGCTTGCTGCGGTTGGTGCTATGGCTGCCCTCATTGGCGATTGCAGCATCACGGTGGAACGAGAAGAAAAGAATGAACCCGGGAGTCTTTAATCCTCTACAGCTACAAACAAAAAGATCCGGCACCAGCACCTCACCCTTAAACAAACAGCATTGCAAAAGAGAGAAGGATATATTTCCTGGGACGAATATTTTATGGGCGTAGCACTGCTGAGTGCACAGCGAAGCAAAGACCCTAACACACAGGTAGGTGCCTGTATCGTAAACGACCGCAACAAAATTGTAGGCACAGGTTACAATGGCTTGCCCCGCGGCTGCGATGATGATGCCTTTCCATGGGAAAAGCACGGCGATTTTTTGAATACGAAGTATCCCTACATCTGCCATGCTGAGCTCAATGCAATTCTTAACAACATAGGGATGGATCTGAGTGGTTGTAAAATTTACACCGTGTTATTTCCCTGTAACGAATGCTCCAAAGCAATCATCCAGGCAGGTATTAGCGAAGTAGTGTATTTAAGTGATAAGTATGCAGCCACCGACGCAGCCAGGGCCTCCCGGCTCATGTTTGAAAAAGCTGATGTTGTTTGCCGCCCCGTGAAAAACTCACTGGAAAAACTCACGCTTTCTTTTGATGAAGCCGATGTTTAAAACACATCAAGATATCTATCGCTCCATTTCGTAATCTCAGAAAAATTTTAATATCATGAGCAGAACGCTGGTAATTGGCGATATACATGGAGGGCTGAGGGCACTGGAACAAGCGCTTGAGAGAGCTGCCTTAACCAATGATGACAAACTTATCTTTCTTGGAGATTATGTAGATGGTTGGAGTGAATCTTCTGCAGTTATAAATTACCTTCTTCAACTCGTAACACAGCACAAATGCGTATTTATTAAAGGCAACCATGATGCCCTCTGCGAAGAATGGTTGCGCACCGGCAAGGGAAATTCTTCCTGGCAAATCGATGGTGGATCGGAGACCGTAAAAAGTTATGAAGGCATGGGCGAAACCGGCAGAAGAGCACACCTGGAACTGCTGCAACAAATGCCCTTTTATTATTTGGATGATGAAAACCGTCTTTTTATACATGCCGGTTTCACTTCTATGCGGGGGCCGCAAAAAGAATTTCAACGCCCGGTATTTTCATGGGACAGAACCCTGTGGGAAACAGCGCTTGCCCTGGATCCAATGATGGAAAAGAACAGTTCTTTTTACCCCAGACGATTGCGCTTGTATAAAGAAATTTATATCGGCCACACCCCAACTTTGCGCTACCAAAAAATGGTACCTATGCAGGCAGCGAATGTGTGGAATCTGGATACCGGTGCAGCCTACGAAGGCAAACTGAGTATCATGAACGTTGAAACAAAAGAGTTTTGGCAAAGTGATAATTTGCCCCAACTTTACCCAGCTGAGCAAGGCAGAAAGTTTAACGAGTAAGTTCAAAAAA
>JANPJW010000012.1:0-7498 GCA_031425715.1 Chitinophagaceae bacterium
CGGTAGAAATAAATTTTTAAAAAATGTAACGAAGTAACCCGCTCAACTGTCTTAATACTATAGCTATTGCATTATGACGGAAAAGGTATTTCAGGAATTTGTTTTTTGCTATCGGGACCTTATGTATCGGTTTGCCAGGAACCTGTTAAATGATGATGCTGAAGCCCAGGATTGTGTGCAGGTAGTAATGATCAAACTGTGGCAACAAAAAGATAAACTCGAAGAAATAGCAGCATTGAAATCATATATCATGAGCGCCGTGCGGAACGAATGCCTGAATAAAATGAGCCGGCAACACATGAACGGCAAACACCTGGCAATGGCAGGAGCACAACAGCCAACCATTTATAGCCATCACCCGGGAAATATGGCACAGCTTATCCGCAGTTTTATTGCTGGCCTGCCCCGTAAACAAAAACAAGTAATACTGCTAAGAGATATAGAAGAATTGGAGACCACTGAAATAGCCTCGTTACTCAATATGGATGAAAATGCGGTAAGAACAAACCTGGCAAGGGCAAGGCAGAAAGTAAGGGAATATTTACACAAAATTGAAACCTATGAGCAACAACAAATACAATGATATGCTGGAGAAATATTACAGTGGCCAGAGTTCAGTAGAAGAAGAACGCCAGCTTAAGAAAAATGCACACTTGCTTCAAGAGCCGCTTCCGTTGGCTGCACTGGAGGCGGACAATGCGGTAATGGACTGGAGCTTTCAAGAATTTATGCAGCAGGCAGCTCAACAGCAACAGCCGGTAAAAACAAAAACACCGGTGAGAAAAATACACCTGGTAAAATATGCAGCAGCGGTTCTCTTGATGGCAATGATTGCTGTGGCCATTCAATACATTAAAAAAGAAGCAGCCGTTTTCCCACTCAACCAAACAGTTGCCCACCTGCCAAAACTGGCAGCAAAAGAAGAACCGGTTGCCAAGGGTAGTATTAAACCAGTACCTGACCGGGCTGCAATTAAAGCAGTTGTAAAAAATAAGATGGCTATAGCACACAGGCACACAATAAAAACTTCGCCCCCAGCTGCTTCACAAAAGAATGACGATTTTTTTGTGATAGTAGATGGCAGGCGTATTACCGATGAAAGCGAAGCGCTGGCTATCCTGCAGCAATCTCTCGAAGCATTATCGGGCGAGATGCAGCAAACCATGGCTGGCATTAACAATTTTCCCAAACTAGATGTAAAACTTAAATAACATGAAAAAAATAATGACGATCGTACTGGCGCTGAACATTAGTTTTTGCGGCATG
This sequence comes from Chitinophagaceae bacterium, assembly GCA_031425715.1. GTDB lineage: Bacteria > Bacteroidota > Bacteroidia > Chitinophagales > Chitinophagaceae > Ferruginibacter. The sequence goes on from JANPJW010000012.1 coordinate 1,267, forward strand.
GCACAAAATAAAAAAGTAGAACAGGTATTTGATACTTACCAAAACATGGAAGGGGTTATTTCTGTAAACGTCGCTAGGCCTATGTTTAGCCTGTTGAGTAAAATAAAAATTAATACCGGCGAAAAAACGATTAACAACCTGATGTCGATGCTGAAAGAGATCAATTCTGTAAAGTTGCTTGCTGTAGAAAATGGGTTGTTAAATGAATTGGCCGAAGAAATTTCTGCCGAAAAATTGCCCGAGGAAAAATTTAAAAAATTGCAGGCGGATATCAACCGGGCCGTTGCCGAAGTAAACTACATGGAACTCATTACTGTGAACGCAAAGGGCAGGAGCCTAAAATTCATGACGGCCCAATCGGAAGGTGCGGTTATTCATAACCTGTTGCTCAGCATTACTTCCGTAAAAGAAGGCAGCCTGCTGCTGTTTCTCGATGGTAAAATAAATATGGAAGATGTAAATAAATTTATAGCTGCAGAAAACGAATAAATATGAGAAAACTAACACTGCCTTTATTAGCTAGCCTGGCCGTTTTATGGAGTATGCAGTCCTGCCTGGTTAGCCGGGACGCCCAACACGATGTTCGCAAAATGGATATACGGGAAGTATACGATGTGCGCACCGTGAGAGTGCCTATGTTTCTTGCCCGGCCTGCGGTAAAAATCCATTTAAAAAGTGAGGGTTCTTCTAAAGCATTGCGGGGTTATGTAAACCACATAAGGGCGGTAAAAGTAACAATGGCGGTAATGCGGCCGGGTTTTGATATGCCCGCCTTCAAAACGATGGTAACACAGGCGCCTTACCAAACCTGGATGAGTGTAAATGCTTATGGTAACATGGTATATATAAACGCTGCGCAAAAAAACAGTACTATCCGCAAAATCGGTATAGTAGTAGCAGCAAAGGACAACGCACTGGTTTATGCGATGATCAAATGTAAATTATCTCCCGAAGAGTTGTCGCATTTTATAGAGTTGGCTTTGAGTGATGAAGAGAGCTTAAGGGGGATGACGAAAGGAGTAGCCTCTTTTTGAAGACTGCTACCTGTTTCACAATCGTAGATTTAAAAAGCAGCTCCGTTTGCAAAAGCAACAGAGACGTTTTATGTCTATTTACCCCATAAAAAAAGCCCCGCTCTAGCGGGGCTTTCTATAAATATTTTTTTACAGCTTAATCTCTTCATCACTGTCGTCAAAAAAACGAAACTCGGTAAGATGATAACTGCTATTCACTTTTACTTTAATTTTTTGCTTGTACTTCCAGCTCCACTTCATCCTGCGGCTCGGGAAGCCTGATGTGAGGTAGGTGTAAACAATCGGGTGTACCTCTATAGTAAGGCCCGTATGCTTTTGCATGATCAGGTAACTCAAATTCTTGGCTATCTCATCTTCCAATATAAGGGTGCTGGAAATTTTTCCGGTACCCTGGCAACTTGGACAAACCTCGCTGGTGTTGATGTTCATTTCCGGCTTCATACGCTGCCGGGTAATCTGCATCAAACCAAATTTAGTAATGGGCAGTACTGCATGCTTGGCCCTGTCTGGCCGCATAAACTGGTCCATCGCATCAGCCAGCTTCTTTTTATTGTCCATCAATTTCATATCAATGAAATCAACAACAATGATCCCACCAAGGTCACGCAGACGTAGCTGGCGGGAAATTTCTTCGGCAGCTTCCAGGTTCGTTTCCAGTGCATTTTGTTCCTGGTTATTGCTTACGCTTTTATAACCGCTGTTTACGTCTATTACGTGCAGGGCTTCCGTATGTTCAATAATGAGATAGGCACCACTTGGTAAGTTGACGGTTTTACCAAAAGCTGCTTTCACTTGTTTGGTAATGCCAAAGCTGTCAAATATCGGCAGCCCATTGTTGTAGTAGGAAACTATCTCCGTTTTATCTGGAGAGATTCTTTGAATGTAGCTTTTGGTATCCGCAAAAATCGTTTTGTCGTTTACCACTATGCGGTTAAAGTCTGCAGTAAGCAAATCTCTTAAAATACTATTGGCTTTGCCCTGCTCGCTTAAAATTTTTGCTGGAGGCACAGCTCCCTTCAAATTTTCCTGGATGGTTTTCCAGGTAGCTACGAGGCTGAGCAAATCGTCGTGTAGGTCGGCTGTGTGTTTGCCTTCCGCAGCAGTACGAATGATAACACCCAGGTTTTTGGGTTTAACTGCCTCAATAATTTTTTGGAGTCTCTTTCTTTCTTCCGAAGAGTGAATTTTACGGGAAACGGCTACAATGTCATTAAAAGGTGTAACTACTACGTAGCGCCCGGCAAGGGAGAGTTCGCAGCTAAGGCGTGGGCCTTTGGCAGCAATGGGTTCTTTTAAAATTTGCACCAATATATTGGGTCGGCCATTTAAAACTTCCGTTATCTTACCTGTTTTGATGATCTCTGGTTCTACTTTAAACTTATCAAAATCCAGGTGTTGCTCACTTTTGTCATTTACCGTAGTATTGGTAAATTTAAGAATAGAACGTACATAAGGACTGAGGTCTGTGTAATGCAGGAAAGCATCTTTTTCAAAACCCACGTCTACAAAGGCAGCGTTGAGCCCCGGAATTAGTTTTTTTACTTTTCCCAGGTACAAGTCTCCCACGGCAAAGTTAGCATCAGCTTTTTCGCTGTGTAACTCCACCAGTTTCTTATCTTCCAACAGGGCTATCTCTACGCCTTGAGGTAGTACATTAATAATAAGTTCCTTGGTCAAAGTGTAAAAAGTTTTCTAGAAACCCTTTTATATTACGAGGCAATAAATAAAAGGTACCGCATAACCTGCAGTCGCAGGCATACACATGCATGTGGATATAAGCGCCCCGACAATGATCGGGGCGCCAATTATAAAAAGACTATTTCTTTTTATGACGGTTCTTTCTTAAACGCTTCTTACGCTTGTGAGTAGCTATTTTATGACGTTTTCTTTTTTTACCACAAGGCATAATAATGATTTTTGTGTTTGATTAAATGATTTAAAACTTTCTATATTATTTGAGCATTTTTATGCGCTCATCTACTTCTTTACTATAAAGCGGGTTGTTAGCCAATCGCTTACTGATGTTGTACCACTTAATGGCACTTGGCTTGTCTCCCTGCGCAGCATACGTATCTGCTAAAAAGGCAATGGCCTCCATATTGTCTGGCTGGGCGGAAATTACCTTTGTAAACCGCTCTATCGCCTTGTCATACTGTGCCGATACGTACCCACCAACGCCCAGCACAAATTGCGCCTTCATATTGGTAGAATCTTTTCTAACTACAGACAGTAACTCCTGTATTCCCCGCATTGTTTGCTGCGGATCACCGGTTCTGCCTGTGCCAAAAATGTAAGAACTTCCAAGACCGATTTTTAAATCTTCGTTCTCCGGGTTAATTTTCAGCGCCTTTTCAAATAACTCTATTGCCGTCTTAGATAGCCAGCCCAATTTGGCCTGGTCATGCTCCCCTCTTACAGCCTGTAAAAATAATTGGGCTGCGAAGGTGAGCTTTTTTTCTGAATTATCCAACTTAGATGCTTCGTATGTATAATGGGCATAAGGTTCAAAGAGCTTTACACTGTCTTCCCAGAAACTGGCTAAAGATTCGAACGCCTGCATTTGCTGGGCAGGTACATCCCCACGGCTGATGCCGTTTTCAAGCTCACTCACATACAAAGACTGAGCAGGCGTGAGTCTGGCTTTAGCACTGTCAATAAATAATTTAATGTTGAAGGTAGGGGTGGAGGTGGCCGATGGCGCAGCAGCGAATTTACTTTTGGGCTCTGTGGTTCTGCCAAAAAGGAATAGAACAATTGTTAAGATAAGCCCTGTAATTACTAAAATAAATGGTTGATTCTTCACTAATGTACTTTTAAGACTGCCCTACGCCAGGCAGGCCGCAAAGTTACATTAACCATCGTTTTCATCTTCTAGTTTTGGAATATCTTTTATGTGTGGAGAGGATTTAATTTCCTGTACAAATTCTTTTGCAGGTTTAAATGCGGGAATAAAATGCTCAGGAATGGATACAGATATATTCTTTTTAATATTTCGACCTATTTTGGCAGCACGTTTTTTTATGATAAAACTCCCGAAGCCACGTATATAAAGATTTTCGCCATTAGACAGTGTTGATTTTATTTCTTTAAACATTGTTTCAAGCGTTACCAAAACATCTACTTTTGGAATTCCTGTTTTGTCAGAAATTTTACTAATCAGGTCTGCTTTTCTCATAACAAAGATTTTAGGATGTTAAGGTATAGAAAATTATCTTAAATCACAAAACAAAGTAGTGATAATCAACACGTTTGTATATAGTTTATTTACTCCCCAATGAATAACCACGACAAGGAAATCTTTTTTACTGCTTCGCTCATGAGGTGGCACATTAAATACAACAAAAGGGAAATGCCCTGGAAAGGAGAGAAGGATCCCTACAAAATATGGCTGAGTGAAATAATCTTGCAGCAAACAAGGGTAGAACAGGGATTACAATACTACAATCGGTTTATCCAAAATTATCCCAACGTGTTTGCACTGGCGGCTGCCCCTGACAATGAAGTATTTAAGTTGTGGGAGGGCCTGGGATATTACAACCGTTGTAAAAATTTGCTTTTTACCGCCAGGTTCGTAGCTGAAGAATTGAAGGGCCGATTTCCCAGAAGCTTTGAAGGTTTGCTGGCACTAAAAGGTATAGGAAACTATACCGCCTCAGCAATTGCTTCCTTTGCCTACAACCTGCCACACGCAGTGGTAGATGGCAATGTAAACCGGGTCCTGGCTCGTTATTTTGGGTTGGCTACGCCGGTAGATAGTACCGCCGGCAAGCAAATTTTTGCAAAAGTTGCCACGAAACTTCTGGATACAAAAAAATCGGCGCAATACAACCAGGCCATTATGGATTTTGGGGCAACGATTTGTAAGCCACAATTGCCGCTTTGTAAAAGCTGCCACCTACAGGATCATTGCAGCGCATTTCTGGAAGATCGGGTGCAGCAACTCCCGGTGAAAGAAAAAAAGATCGCAAAAATTCATCGCTGGTTTTATTACATCCTTGCCGAGAAGAATAACGCTTATCTGGTGAGAAAGAGAACCGGTAAAGACATCTGGCAAAGCCTGCATGAATTTGGTTTAATAGAAGCCAACCATCATGCAAACACTGAAGCCATATTAAAAAGTGCATTGTTCAAAGAAATGGGGGGTAATAAATTTCAACTTCTCGGGGTATCTGCTGTGTATAAACAACAACTTACCCATCAAACTATACATGCTATTTTTATTCGTATAAAAATCAGCCATGGTAAAGTACCAGAGGGTATGCAATTGATAGCTAAACAGGATCTGCAAAAGCTGGCATTTCCCCGGCTGATTAATCTTTATTTGCACCAGGAAAGCATCCTTGAGGCAGTGCCCATTTAGATTTTGCAGCTATGTTCTTAAAAATTAAAAATTGTATCTTTAAATTTGTTCCAAGGCCGCAAGAGTAAATAGCAAACTTAAAAATTTTATTATGCGAGGGGTAAACAGAGTAATGCTCATAGGAAACCTGGGAAAAGATCCAGACATACAATTTTTGGAAGGCAATATTGCGGTAGCAAAATTTTCTTTGGCTACTACTGAAACATACAAAGACAGGAGTGGGAAACTAATTTCTCAAACAGAATGGCATACAGTTGTGTTGTGGCGTGGCCTGGCAGAACTGGCGCAAAAATACCTGCACCGTAGCAGTCTTGTTTATATTGAAGGCAGATTAAAAACCCGCAGTTGGGAAGATAAGGACGGGAACAAAAAATTTGCAACAGAAATTGTAGGCGATAACCTGATAATGTTAGATAAAAAAAGCGACAGTGGGCAGCCCGGCCATCATTTCGAAGGCATGGATAGCATGGGCTCACCAGAAACAGAAATGCCGCCAGCTTCTGATGAAACCGGGGATGAGAGACTGCCTTTTTAAGTTTATCATCTAAAGTAGTGTTAGGTTATGAATGAATTTTCCTGGAATGATGAAGCTCATAAATTACTATTGACAAGTAAAATTCTCAAGCCGGTCCATATTTTTTACACTGTAACGACAGCAAATAGCTAACAATATTTTTTATTTAAAAAGCACACTTTGGACTATCATTCGGCATTAACAACGCTACACTTTTCTATCTTCACCCTTTTGAACGTCCTCACGCCCGCAGCCACTGTGCTTCTTCTTTTTATAGCCGTTATATTATACATCCTTTCATTTTTGATTGCCGGCAGCGAAGTT
>JANPJW010000013.1:0-16214 GCA_031425715.1 Chitinophagaceae bacterium
TTCAATTTCGGCACCTTTAAAAAGTGGAAACTACACGCTTATTTTTAGCGGGGTGGGTTACCAGCGCCAGGAGCAAAATTTTGTAGTGGGCAGCGCTAGTTCCTACACCGTAGATGTGCAGTTAACTGCACAAATTTCTAAACTGGATGAAGTGATTGTAACTGGTACATCGCTGGGCACCACCCGCAAACAATTGGGCAGCTACATCAGTACGCTCGGCGGTAGTGAACTTACCAAAGGTGCCACCGGAAACGTGCTGGCCTCGTTGCAAGGAAAAACCGCAGGTGCTCAGATAAGCCAAAACTCCGGCGACCCTGCCGGCGGTGTGAGTGTGCGCCTCAGGGGTATCAGTTCTATTTCTTCTTCATCGGAGCCCTTGTATATTATAGATGGGGTGATTGTAAACAACAGCACAACCAGGGTTACCAATACACAGGGAAACTATGACGGAAATAATTTTGTAGGCAACATTGGGCAAAGCAGGTTGGTGGACATTAACCCACAGGATATTGAAAGGGTAGAAGTGCTCAATGGTGCGGCAGCAGCAGCCATTTATGGTAGCCGGGCCAATGCCGGTGTGGTGCAAATATTTACCAAAAAAGGAAAGTCTGGTGCTCCCAAAGTAACTTTTACTACAAGCTATACCAACAGTAAGCTTCGCAAAAAATTAGATGTAAATCAATCGCCCACCAAGTTTGGCGGGCCAACAGATGGACCAGGTGCGCAAACCCAGGATATTTTAACGCCGGCCCTTACCAACATTACCAACGTAACCAGGTACGATTACCAGGATTACATTTTCAGGGATGCCTCCGGCACAGACAACACCGTGTCAGTAAGTGGCGGCACAGACAATACCAAATATTATCTGTCCGGCTCTTATTTTTTTAATGAGGGTATTATCAGGAACACCGATTTTCAGCGGTATGCATTTCGTTCAAACGTAGACCAGGTGTTGTCTAAATATGCAACAGTTTCTGTAGGGTTAAATTACACCAACAGCAGTGCCAACGAAAAACCCGACGGCAACTCTTTTTACTCTCCCATGAATTCTGTGACCATCATCGGGAACTTTCACAATATTTTTGACAGGGATGCGCTGGGTAACATCAAAGCCGTGGGGGAAAGGGGCAGGGCAAATCCAGTAAGCGTAATTGAAGATATTAAACAAAAACAAACCACCAATCGTGTTATTGCCAGTGCAGCACTTAAATTAAAACCTGTAAAAAATCTTACCCTCGATTACACACTTGGTATCGATAGTTACGGGCAATTTGGTACCACATACATCCCACCATTTGCTTACAATGTGAGCACTGCATTTTTTGGGGGTGGGCCAGCTTTGGATCCTACACAAAATGGTTATGCAAGTACGGCCTCCAATAATTTCTTTGCCATCAACCACGATGTAAATGCTACTTATACAGCCAGCATTATAAAGAATTTACAGAGTGTGACCCAGGTTGGTTTTAGCCAGCAGTACGAAAAAAATAATTACGTGCTTTCCCAGGGACGTGGGCTGGCACCTTTTGTAGAAACCGTAAATGGTGCAAGTACTATTTTGACGGCGGCAGACGAAAGGGGGGAAATCTCTATATCTGGTTCTTATGTTCAACAAAATTTTAAATACAAAAACCAACTGTTTATTACGGGTGCAGTAAGAGTAGATGGTTCTTCGGTGTTTGGTAAAGACCAGCGCAACCAGGTGTACAAAAAACTGAGTGGTAGTTATGTAATTTCAGAAACGGATTTTTGGAGTCGCTCATCGTTGAGTAAATTTTGGAACCTTGCTAAAATCAGGGTGGCTTATGGCGAAAGCGGTAACCTTACTGGTATTGGTGCTTATCAAAGATTTAATACCTACTCCAGTTCTTCGTTTATTGGTCGTACCAGTTTGAACTCCAGCACACGCAGGGCAAATGAAAATGTGCGCCCGGAGCGCCAGGAAGAATTAGAATTTGGTGTGGATCTTTCCTTCCTATCCAGCAGGCTTTCTCTTTCTGTAAACGTATATAACAAAAAAGTAAAAGACCTGCTGATCGATCGTTTTATAGCACCATCGCAGGGCTTTAGCAGTTTGCAAGACAACTTTGGTGTCTTAGAAAACAAAGGATATGAAATTGTGCTAAGCGGACGGCCCGTAGTTACCAAAGACTTCAGCTGGGATATCTCAGGAATCTACAATCACAACAGGAACAAAGCCATCAACATTGGGCAGGCTTTAAATTTATTAAGTACCAACGGTGGTGCACCAGTGGCTATTTTACAGGGCTTGCCAATTGGTGTTTTCTACGGAACATTCTTTGCTACCGATGCGTCGGGCAAGCAAATATTGAATGCAGCCGGTATTCCACAAATAGAGCGGGGCACTCAAACTTCTGCTACCAGTTTTACAGTGGGTAGAGATGCCAATGGCTTACCAACGGGCACACCGCTGCGTAGGGTAATAGGTAACCCCAACCCGGATTACAGCACCAGCTTAATTAATGAATTTCAGTACAAAAAGCTGGGCTTAAGAATTCAATTTGACGCTGTAGGAAGCGTAGAGGTGTTTAATGCAGATTTCCGCACAAGACAAGGTGTGGGCAATGGTAAATTTGCAGAACAAGAGCAACGTGGCCAGTTACCCCGGGGCTACATATCGGGTATTTATGCAATTGAGGAATGGCGCATAGATGATGGCAAATATGTAAAATTGCGGGAGCTTTCTTTAAATTATGATTTTGGAGGTTTTAAAAAACTCAACAACATCAAATTAATTCTAAGCGGTAGAAACCTGGTAAGTTGGGACAATTACAAGGGGTACGATCCTGAGGTAAATGCCGGCGGTCAAAGCACCATTTTAAGAAATATAGATTTTGGTGCAGTTCCCATTCCCAGGACATTTTCTATCGGGCTATCAGCGCAATTTTAATTTAAACCACAAAATCAACAACAATGAAAAATATAAAATATAACCTGCTTGTTCCGGCTTTGATGGGTCTCATGATAGTGGGCACTGGCTGTAAAAAAGATTTTGCCAATCCCAATGCGGCGACTGCCGACCAGGTGCTAACCAGCGCCAAAGGATTAATGGGCGTAGCTATCGGGATACAACGAACCTATGCGCTAAACGTAATGGCGGGTACAGCCAATGCCAACGGGCTTGTAACCAACGAAACCTTTTTGCTTAACCCTGGTAATATTTCAGAGTTTCAGTTGAGTACCGGCGGAACAGCAGTAGATGGCACCAATGGATTACTGGGCAATATTTGGTCTACGGCCAACAAATGTATTTTTGATGCCAACAACGTTATCAATGGCGCAGCCAAGCTGTCAGACAAAGGTTATGCAAGCGGGCTCATTGCATATTCCAGTATTATTAAAGCATTAAGCATTGGTAGCCTGAGTATGTTTTGGGAAAAAATTCCAGATACCGTTGGCGTTGCGAACGCTACTTTTATAGATCGCAAGGTGGGTTTTGCCAGGGCCATTGCAGCCATTGAAAAAGCGCAGGCAGCTATCTCGGCAAATGCAATAAGCACCGGGTTTGCAGCTGATTTACCGGCCGGTATCGATATACCCAATACCTTAAATGCACTTAAAGCCAGGTACCTTTTGTACAGCGAAAATTATGCGGGTGCTTTAGCCGCCGCCAACACGGTACCTCTAACAGCACGATCGGTATTTAATTTTGATGCAGCGGTAAGCAATCCCATTTTTGCAGCAGCTACTTCTACCAATAACCTTTACCAGCCGCTGGACTCTACCCTGGGTTTGCCCGCTGCATTGGCACCTAACCTTGCCGATAAGCGAATTCCTTTTTACACCGTCATTAGCCCGAGTATATTGCCCCGTTACCGCCTTAGGGGTTTTTGGGTAGCAGCCACCACGGCCATACCCATTTTTCTGCCCGGAGAAATTACGCTCATAAAAGCGGAGGCCTTTGCAAGGCTGGCAACGCCTGATTTAGTGAATGCACTCCTTGAATTAAATAAAGTGGTTACCAAAACTCCGGCATCCGATATTTACGGCGTGGGTGCAGATCTGCCGCCGGTTGCCCCGCTTACTATAGGTGAGGCATTGTTGGAAATTTACAAGAATCGTTGTATTGAACTTTATCATTCTGGCTTAAAGTTGGAAGATATGCGGAGGTTCGGCAGGCCATTAACAGAGCGCAAGCGAAACTTTTTTCCTTACCCTTTCCGGGAGAGAGACGGCAATACAAACACACCCGCAGATCCCTCTTTTTAATTCAATACTAATCCTGTTTTTTACAAAAAATCCTGCGCTCTTCCGGCCAGGATTTTTTGTGGCAGGCAGGGTTGCAAAAGTATTGGGGTCTTTTCACACCGGGTTCCCAATAGTTTGATGTTTGCCTGGTTCGGCATGTTTGGGATTGTTGTTTAGTAAGGCAATCAGCCCCAGTATCGGCCCAATGGCCAGCAACATGTAAATATATTGTGCATTTATTTTGGCAGAAAAAAAGCTGATAAATTGTATGCTGATAATCGTAATTGAAAAGCCAATGCAGTTTACAATGGTGAGAGCAGTACCCCTCGACGCTTCGGGTGCGTTTTGAGCAACCAGAGTTGAAAATAGGGGAGAGTCTGCAATAACTACCAACCCCCAAAAGAATAGAAATACTATGAATAATAAAGGGGAGTTGGTTAACAAAAAAGCCGGCGAGAGCAAACAGCAGCCGCATGATAAAAAAAGAGCGGTAGTGGCTATTTTTTTTGCTCCATATCGGGGGGAAATGAGGCCGCCAACCACGCTGGCAATTGCACCCGAGCCAATAATGAGGAATGAAAAGAGCGGTATACAGAGTTGTGCCTCCGGATACTTTGTATTATAGGATGCAAGCATGATGGGCACGAAGGCCCAAAAAGCATAGAGTTCCCACATGTGTCCGAAATAGCCCAATGCAACCGATCTGAAATTTGCAGATTGAAATCCTTTTAGAAATGCCGTGAATTTTAATTGTTGCTGTGGCTTACGAAAAGGTCCGTCTTTCACAAATATCAACATGCTTAATCCACCAATGAGCGATAAAATACTGGTTGCATAAATGACGGTTCGCCAGGGGAAGCCAAGGCTCACATTTTTTAGCAAATGCGGAAACGCCGTTCCCAGCACCAGCGCACCCACCAGGAACCCCAGTGATTTGCCGAGGCCTGACTGGTAATAGTCTGATGCTATCTTCATACCGACAGGATAAATGCCTGCCAGAAAAAATCCGGTAAGCAATCGGAACAAAAGTATTTGTGTGGCATCTACATGCCCGAGTGTGATGCCGACATTAAAAATAGAAGCGAGTACGGCACTGATGAAAAAAATATGGGAAGGCGAGAAGCGATCGGCAATACTAAAAATCGCAAATACTAAAGTGCCTGCAATAAATCCCAATTGTATGGCACTCGTAAGATGCGCCAGGAAAACTGCTTCCAGTTGTAGTTCGTTTGCCAGATCAGCAATAACCGAGTTTCCCGCAAACCAAAGTGAGGTGCATAGAAATTGTGCAGTTACGATCACGGGCAATACAGATCTCATCAATTGTTGGTATTTAAAGTTGGTACAGCATGAACACACAAAATCACTTTAAAAACATCGGTGGGTATTGCTCCTGATAGCGAGTGAGCTGCTGGAACTTTTTAGCGAAGGCGGTGATGATGGCTTCGCTGTATAACTTTCCGCCAATGAAAGTAATACTCGGTGGGGCCATGCCTTCAGCGGGCATACCTGCGGGCAGTGTGATGCAGGGATTCCCCGTAAGGCAAGAGAGCGCCATTGGCTCATCAGCCATGCTAGGCACAATAATAATATCGTACTTGCTCAGAAGCGGAAAAGCCTGTTCCATTACCAGGTAACGCAACCTGGATACGGTAAGGTATTCAACAGCGGGGATGAAGCGTGCGCTCCTCAGCATATTTGGGTAGCGGCTCTGCCACTGCTGCACCATCTGGCTATCCCTGCCCGATCTTGTGAGTGGGTCAAAAGCGGCAGCAGACTCAGCAGCCCAAATGGTTGTGAGCAGATCGTTGGTGTGTAAGTTAGATGGAAAGTCAATGGCTGTTACCTGCACCCCTGCATTTCTTAAAGTTTTAAGTACTCCTTTTTCTGCACTGTTTTCCGGTAAGCTGTCAATAAAGTTTTTTGCGTAAGCTACTTTTATCTTTTTTAAATCTACTGTGCCCGAATAATTAAAGGGCATGGTACGGGAGGCTCGGTCATATGCATCACTGCCATGGATAGACGCAAATACCATGGCTGCATCTTCGGCATCCCTGCAAATCGGTCCGATGCGATCAGAAGTCCAGGCAAGGGTCATTCCGCCGGTGCGGGCCACAGTGCCAAATGTGGGGCGAAGACCTGTGGCACCACATACGGCTGAAGGCGCTACAATGGAACCATAAGTTTCTGTTCCAATAGAAAAAGGTACCAATCCCGCCACAGTTGCAGAGGCTGACCCTGCAGAGGAGCCATTAGAACCTTGTTGTAAGTTCCAGGGGTTTTTAGTTTTTCCGCCAAACCATATGTCATCCATTGCAAGTTCTCCCATAGATAATTTTGCAATTAAAACTGCGCCAGCCTTTTCCAGTTGCTGGTATACAAACGCATCTTCTTCCAGTACCTGTTCTTTAAATACGGGTGTGCCGTAAGTGGTACGGGTGCCTTTTACTGCAAACAAATCTTTAAGCCCATAAGGTATGCCTTGCAGCGGGCTTTTGTAGATACCTTTTGCAAAAGCTGCATCTGCAAGTTTGGCCTGCTTCATGGCAATATCTTCTGTAAGGCTTATCACGCAATGCAAAGTGTCGCCATATTTTTTTAAACGATCAATAAAAAACCGGCTTAACTGTACGGAAGTAATCTTGCGCTGTTGCAGTAAAGAAGCAAGTTGTCCCACGGTGTAAAACGCCAGTTGATTCCGGTCTGCAGGCATAGCAACGTTGGTAGCAATTTTCCATTTAACAGGTTCCTGCTTGTTGTTGAATGTCATGTTTGGCAATACCGGGTCAAACCAGTTTGGGAGAGGAACACTGTTGGCTAAATTGAACCCATGCAGGTATTGATACAGCCGCTGGTTGGCGTTCAATTGATTTAACATTGAGTCTCTTTTGGCATCTGTAAAATGCAGGTCGTACATTTTTTCGGCGGCTATTATTTCACCCGCCGATATTACCTGTGCACTCACAGTGGTTGTTATTACGAAAAAACTTGACAAACAAATGGCCGTTTTTAAAAACCCGTATATATTTCGCATGGACACAAATTAAGTATTTTGGAAATGGAACCATCATGTGATGCCTAAAACTTCTGTACACATGGGGCCTTGTGTACACAGAAATTTACCAGCAGCTGATCAGTTGTGCCGGTCTCAGCGCCAGAAAATATTCTAATGATAAAGGGAGTGTGCCCATGAGCAAAATAGGCAGTAAACAAATGCGCCATATTTTATACACTGCTGGGCTTAAGGCAAAGAAAACAATGCTGCCTGCAGGGCTTTTGTTTTGCAAACATCACGGCCATCCGATTGTGCGTTCGTTCAGGTAGTGGGCAACAAAAAAAATGAAAAATATCCTTTTAGAGTTAGAACTATGAGGATCCTAATATCAGGTTACTTCACATAGTTTGGAGACTCGCAATTTTTCCAATAATCAACTATGATTTTCATTAATGACTTTAGATCGTCGGTATTGGACGGTTTAACAAAAAATCCTTGAATAGATTTTGAGTAAGCATCTATGACTGATTCTTGTTGAGAAGATGAGGTAAAGAATAAATAAGGTATAGTTTTCAAGCGGATATCTTCATTTTCGTGAATTTGTTTTCTTAGTTCCATCCCATTTAACCTGGGCATATTTATATCAGAAAAAACAATGAAAGGTTCATTGGCTTTCGAGGTCAGGTATTTCAAAGCCTCTTGCCCGTCATTAAAAAAAAGGATCTCATTTTTGAAGTTGAGTTCTTCAAATACCATAGTAAACAGCAGTTGGTCCCCTGCATTATCTTCAATAAAAACAATGGCCCCTTCTTTATTCATTTTCGCTTTGTTTTTGGGGTTAATTACAAATATAGATTTTCATGTCATAAAGTTAGGTTCAAATGAGCTGGTTCGCCAAATGGATGAGTTACAACGAGCGGTCTAAAAAAAATGTATTTCGAATATACATACAATATGAATAGAGCAAACTACTGTATATCTTTTTGGTATAGTTGTAGATTAATTTTGGAACAGGATTTTCTAATTTTCAACATTTTTTGCCACACATCACAAAAAATGGGCAACCTATTTTAGGGTTTGTCAATTACAAGTTAACAACTAAAAGATCAACAGAATTCCGTCAAGTCCGAACAAAAGTACAGCGATGCAAACTGCCGAAGTTTCAACGTCAAGATCTGCTTGCAGCAAACCCAATCCTGGCGTTAAGGGGTTTTCAATAGGTATGCTTTACTTCCTACAATTATTTTACGGAGCCATCATATTTGGCACAATACTGTTTATAAAGCTAGTGCCACCCGAATTAACCAATCCAAACCATCCTCTGTCGTCCCAAACAGTTGGCGACATTTTTTCGCTTAGACAAGTCAAACGCATAGTTCTATAATATTCTCTTACAATGTTGGAGTTACGCTCTGCAGCATTGGCATCACGTCCAACACCAAATTCACCATAGTTAACTGGTACGTTTAAAGTCTTTGCATAATTTGAAACAGTTCTTAACGAGTTAGCAATAGAAGTGCTACCAGGCCACGATGCGTTGCTTCCTGTTTGTCCACAAAATGCCCAGGGGTCGTATGTGTGCACATGAAACGAAAGGTATCTGTCTGAACCACCGCCTGGAAGACTCGCAAGTGATGGATAGACATCATCTAACTGAGTATGATTTCCCATTCCATTTGTGGAAACCATAATAACCCGATTACTATTTAAACCGCCTGTTAGTCTGATGGCGTCATAACCAACCTTATTTATTTGTCGGGTTAATGCCAATGCTGTACTGCTTGATGGGCTTGCTCCACCATTCCAATCACCAAAAACTCCATGTGGTTCATTTAAAACCTCAAAAATAAGCAAGTGAGAATAGTCTTTGAAGTGGGTTGCAATTCCAGTCCAAAGATTTGCAAAAGCATTGTTGTATTGTGCTGCGCCATTATAGTTGTTATTCAGCCAATTTTCATGATGCGTATTTAAAACAACAAACATTTTTTTATTGATTGCATAATCAATAACTGTTTTCAATTGAATAAATCTGGTATGTGAAAAGTTAATGTTGCCATTAGCATCAGCAATGGTATTCCCACTAAATCCATCCATCCATGTTACGGGAATTCGGATATGTCTCATTCCAGCATTAGCATACAGGTCAACAATTGGGTAGATTGATGAGGGATTGGTGCTTTGTAATGCATAATCAAAAGTATTTCCCAAATTGAAACCTGTACCCATAGAATCAATGACAGCTGCAGCCGAAACAAAAGTTGTAGTCGTAACTACAGGAGGAGGAATAACTGGTGGAAGAGTTGGTTCAGCACCTTTTGAACATGAGAAAAGAAACGCAAGGAACGCAAATGATAGTTGCGTCAGCCACGTTTTTTTTAATGAGTTACAATAATTGCTGATCATTTTATTCACTTTTTTGATTTTATTAAAAGAACATTTGAAAATTAAAATTGTTTAACAGTTTATGATAGGGGTTGGTAAAATGCTGCGTACAGGCAAGGCTTGCTGAAGGCTGGAATTCATTGCTCGTTCTGCCCGGGACCGCTGATGATTTAAAATATAAAAGTACAGCTTAACAAAAAAAAACCAACAGTGTACGTCCGGCCCGGACCAATGCTTGGCTTTGCATAAATGATGATTGCACTTCTGTGCAGCCCAGCTTGCATAAAACCCCTTGCTGGCTGCTGTATATATCCTATTCTTTGTAAATTACTAACAATGAGGTGTTGGATTTTTAACATTTGGTATTGGTGTTTTATTTTTTAAATACCAATCAAAAATTCTATTTCTTAATCTCTCATAAATGTCTTCTTTTGTGTGTGGCTCATCCTCTTTTGAAATTGTGTCGAGGTCTATATTTATTTGAAGAATTATTTCTTTATCGAACAATGTTGTATCTGTTAAATATTTTCTCATATAGGATATCAATATACCGTGGCAGTCAGGATTGAAATTTATGTTTCCATTACGTTGGGCTTCGTCGGCAATTTTTTCTATAGCTCTTAATAATTCTCCTTGGACAGTTTCCGCCTGACCTGATGCTGGATCATAAGTCTTCCAAATAAATCTTCCAACTTCTAAATACTCTTCTGGTGTTATTATTTGTGATTTTGTCTCGCAACTGAAAAATAAAAGAGATACCAATATAAGTAAGTAAACTTTCATTGTTGCAAGGTTTTGCCTTATTACAGCCAACGATCACGGCTTCCTGCTGTGCTGGCATTTGAAAAACGTTTAGCCCGGCAACCGAAGCCGATTAGAATGTTGAAGATTAAATTTAGTACAAAATCTTATTATAAAATGGTCAAGCCGAAGCTGAAGATGATAGGTGTAAATGCTCATTGGGCTTGCGTCTGCCACCATATAGCCAAACGTAATGTTGGGAGTTCGTTATTTTATCTCGCTACTCATTCTGTCAATCAATTTTTGTATTTCTGTCCAATCCGTTCGTTCTCCCTTGTGTTGATAAAGAAATGATAAGTTTTTATCAAAATCTAATTTTCTGATTTTATGCTCTTCTAGTAATTTTACTTTATCGACTTTTATTTTGTCCCATTCCTTGGCAATTGTCAATTCTAATTGTCTGTCCATCTCATTAAAAAAATTCTCACCAAATAATTTGACTTTGTTCACAAAGTCAAGATAGTCCATTTCAAAATTTCCATTTTTTGCAGTCCACACACTAATCCCGTTCTCTAAAGTATGTTTTGTGTCCCAAACAATTCGTATTTTTTCCTTACTCCTAAAAAAAGATAGACTAGGACCGCCAATTAAGTGTATTGAGTCAAACGTTCTTTCATTTCTCCACGAAAAAACTTTTTCATATTCATTAAAATACAAGTCAGGGTATTCATCTTCACCAATGTCATATATCTCAAGCCACTTTCGAGCCTCACTGTAGAAATGATTTAAATCTTTGGTCAAGTCATAAAATTCAGTAGGTAAAGATTCGCCAATTTTCTCAAAGAGTTGAGAGAAGTCATCTAAAAATTGAACAAGATAATAATCATTGAAAGGTGTCGACTTGCCGCCAAAATGTGTTAGTGCTTCTTTTGTGTATTCGAAAATGGTTTCATTTCCAAATGTTAACCATAATTCTCCATCCGTTAACCAATACCAACTTAAATATAAGTTTGGTTCTTGTCCAACTGGATTTATTTTCTCAAGCTCTTTAAGTCTAAAATTTATCACAGAGTTTTTTTATAATGACGCCCAACGAGAGTTTGTGAAAAAACCCCCGCTCATCACCGGCCAGCGGCAATAAAATTATTTACATGCGACAGAATTTTGTACATCAACGCAACAAAAGAACTGTTCCCTGAAGACTTTTATTTTCACCGTCAATGTCCACGAAAGATATGATCCATACATAAGCTCCTCCGGGCTGTGGTAATCCACCGTACTTTCCATCCCATCCGCGGCCAATATCTGATGATGCAAATATTTGTTGTCCATACCTGTTGTAGACCAGCATTTGAAATCGCTGGACAGCAAATGGATATTTTATCCTGAAAAAATCATTAACGTTATCACTATTTGGAGTAAACGCATTCGGGATATACAATTGACAGATTCCTTTTCGAACAGTAATTGAAGTTCTTGCACTTCCACAAACATTTTCAACGCTCACCGTGAAGCTACCTGTGTCTCTAACATTGAAAGAAGGAAGGTTGCTACCGTCCTGCCACTTATATTTTACGGCAGTATTTACAAACGGTCTAAGGGAAATGGCTTGCCCGGGACAAAGCAAGGTATCCTTGCCTAACATTACAATCGGTGTCGGTAAATATTTTACATTGATCGAATCAGCGGTGCTGCAACCATTGGCGTTTTGAACGATTACATGATAAAGCCCCGGGCTATTTACATTGTAAAAATTCCTTGTACTTCCATCCTGCCATAGATAGCTGGCATTAGCATTTGCGGCATTCAAAATAGTTCCGGTGCGTTCGCATAAGGTAGTATCAGCTCCCAGGTTTACAATAGGAATTGGGCTAAAATTTACCACGATACTATCAACGAAACTGCAGCCCTGCCGGGTGGCCTTCAGCCAGTAAACACCAGGTTGATCTACCCTGATACTGTTAGCCGTACTGCTATTGCTCCATAAAAGCGCTGCATTGGGTAAGTTCACCGCAAGCGTAATTACCTTGCCAGTACATAGTGCCGTATCCTTGCCGAGGTTAAAAACGGGCGGCGAAACGGACTGTATCTTAACGGTATCGCTATTGATGCAACCATTAAAGCCTGTAACGGTTACAGCATATGTACCGCCCGATACAACCGCATACTCGGGCTGAGTTGATTGATCCTGCCATAAATAATCTTTTATAGCCGGGTTGCCTGCCCGAAGTACTAGTTGCCCATCGGCACAAAAACTCCTGTCGCTACCAAGGTCAACCGGCGGCTTACTTTTATACAATACCCGGATGCTGTCTGACACTACACAACCGTTCAATGAATACCGTAAGTGATACAACCCTGCTGCAGTTACAGTAAATGTTGGCTGCAAACTTCCATCCTGCCATAAAAAACTACCTCCGCTTAAATCCGGCTGCAGCAGCAGTTTATTTCCTTCACATAAGGTAGTATCAATACCAAGTGAGAGTACAGGCCTGTTCTGAAAGTTAACCTGGATGCTGTCTCTGCTGGTACAAAAACCGTTCGTAACACTTACATGGTACTGCCCAGAATTACCAACCTTTATTGATTGCGTAGCCGCACCAGTATTCCATAGATATATCGCATTCGCCACAGGTGCAGTAATCAGTAAACTGTCTCCGGCACATAAGGTTGTATCCTCACCCAATGTAAAGCTCTGCGCTCCTATGTATTGAATATTGATGGTATCACTCACTGTGCAGCCCTGGAATGTTACCGTACCCCAATAAGTGCCCGGCTCGCTTACACGCAAAGTATCGAGTACCGAATTATCCTGCCAAAGGTAAACTCCCGTATAAAATGGATTCGTACGAGGCTCCAGTTGAAGCAACAACGTTTCCGTTCCGCACAACGTTGTGTCCGCACCAAAGGCTGCCCTCGGATAATATTTACGGGAAATAATGAGGGTATCTGCGGTTTTACACCCGTTCGCATCCAGTGCATTAATAATGATCTCACCCTCGCCGTAAATCACCGAATCCCGGCTACTGCTTCCATTATTCCATCTAAGATTTGTGTAATCATTGGGAACATGTAATGAATAAGGATCGCCCTGGCATAGCGTACTATCCCTGCCGAGATTTAGTTTTACAGCCCCATCTGTTACTTTAATGTATCCGTATCCGTCCGGGCAGGAAAACCCCGTATTCCCGGTTAAGACCGAATAGGTTCCCGCCTTAGTTACAGTGATGCTTCGGGTGGTTTCTCCGGTATTCCACTGGTAGCTTTGCCAACCAGTGGGAGCAGATATTGTAAGCGACCCAAAACATACAGTCGTATCATTCCCAATACTAAAAGATGGGGTGGGCACAACAGGAGCCATATTTATAAAGTCGTTTACAAGAGAAGGGAATGCTGCTGCATAAGGAATTTGGAAAGCTTTTAATTTAAAATTACTGGCATATTGCGGAAGATTAGGACATTGAATGGCCGGCAAATAGGTGGTTATTGCTCCATTGGCGTCAGATTCTGTATAAGCATTCAGGTATATTTTTCCATCCGGAGCCAGTTGCATATCCCCCATGTTGCTCTGGGGAATAGCAATAAGCCTTGTTCTGGAGGCTGCTACGTTGATTTGATTAAAATCCCATTGTTCAACAACAGAGACGCTATAATTATAGGCGTAGCCGACAGCATATAATTTCGTGTTGTCTGGAGAAAAACACAATTTACTTATGAATGCTTCCGAAGGTATTATACGGTAATTAGTCAAAACCCCGGTTGCATTATTGAAGTCAAATAACTCAATATCACCTTCAGCTCCGGTGTTAGCATCGAGACTCCGGCAGCCGGCCAGGAGCTTACCATCATGACTGGCCGTTAGAGTACCGAATGCTGTTTGGGAACCCCCATTGATCATCGCACCTATGATGCTTGTAACGGGCGCCTGGATACCCGCTGCCGATACCAAGTAGGCACTGTATTGTGCGGTATTATAAGGATGAACAATGACCCACACATCCTGGCTATTCGCATGTTTTACCAACGTAATCTGGTCTGTAAGGCCACTGGTAATCACATTGTTTACTGATGTAAAATCGCCTTTGCCTCCATTTAAACTTAAATCTACAATTGAATAACCAAGGCCAATTGCATTTGGACACCGTACCTGTAACCCTGTTTCCTGTGCAATTAAATCAGCCACGGCACTTTGAAACTGTATCACATAAAATTTGTCCGGATTATTGCTAAATGGAATGATGTGATAAGCCTGTTGGTCAGGTGGGCAGGAACGTAAGAAATTTTCATTGGGGAAATCAGTAAAATCACTTGCAAAACCCAGCCGATTGGATATAATAAACTTAGTCTCACCGGTAACCGGATCGGAATAAGAGATACCTTCCTTACCCCAATGATAGAAATGAAATATATTGGTATAAGGTGGAACGGGAGGAGGATTTGTGATAAAGTTTGTTACATTTTCGGGATAGCCATTCTTAAATGTAAGAAGGTTATTGTTGTCATAATACCAGTTAGTCCATTCCTTTTGAGAAAAGGCACTCTGTTGAAAAACGAACAAAAGACAGACAACAAACAAGAGTTTGTTTATGGTTGCAGGAGTGTTAGCTGGCACAGGTCAAATGTAAGGTTTTTTTGGCCGTGGTATAATTTGCTCCATTTTTCCGGCGCTGTTGGCCTACCCGGAACTATATAGTTTTTCGATGCGATCAAAGTTACCCAATGGTATGCCGCCCAAGTGAGTGATCCCGACGCAGGCATCGGGACAGGCACAACAATGATCCCATGAGATACAAATGCTCGTATCAAAAAAATAATCACGCAAAAAAAACCGCCTGCTATTCTCAAAGCAGGCGGTGTGATGTATCAATAAAAGGGATAGCTGTGTTTAGCCGCTGCAACTGATGCATCCATCTTCCATGGTGCATACCTGTCCTTCTACTATGGCCGGCGTAGTGCCTTCTACCACGGTAAGGTTGTGGGTGTCTACCAATGGCTCGGTGGTTTTGCCGCCTTGTTTTTCTACGGTAAACTGCACGGCCTGTGTAGCTGCTTTGCTGCGCAGGTAATACATACCCGTTTTTAACCCTTTGCGCCAAGCGTAAAAATGCATGGAGGTGAGTTTGTTGTTGGTAGGAGTGTCTACAAAGAGGTTCAGGCTTTGGCTCTGGCAAATGTAGGCACCACGGTCGGCAGCCATATCTATAAGCGAACGCTGCTTTATTTCCCACACTGTTTTGTAAATCTCTTTGATGGCATCGGGGATGGCGTCTATTTTTTGTACCGATCCATTGTGGGAAATGATCTTCGTTTTCATTTCGTCGTTCCACAGGTTGAGTTCTACCAGGTCTTTCAACAAATGTTTGTTTACCACCACAAATTCTCCACTGAGTACACGGCGCACATAAATGTTAGAAGTGTAGGGTTC
This sequence comes from Chitinophagaceae bacterium, assembly GCA_031425715.1. Lineage (GTDB taxonomy): Bacteria > Bacteroidota > Bacteroidia > Chitinophagales > Chitinophagaceae > Ferruginibacter. The sequence goes on from JANPJW010000013.1 coordinate 15,756, forward strand.
AAAGCACTCGTTGTTGCCGAGTATCTGCGATGTACTGGCGGTAGGCATGGGTGCTACCAGCAGGGAGTTGCGCACGCCATGTTTTATTACGGCTGCTTTAAGGGTGTACCAATCCCAACGCAGGGTAGGTTCTACATTCCACATGTCAAACTGAAAAATACCTTTGCTTACGGGTGAGCCTGCAAAGGTTTCGTAAGGGCCTTCTTTAATGGCAAGGTCTTTACTGGCCGTCATGGCTGCAAAGTAAATGGTCTCAAATATTTCTTTGTTCAGTTGCTTGGCTTCATCGCTTTCAAATGGCAGGCGCAGCAAAATGAACGCATCTGCCAGGCCCTGCACACCCAACCCAATGGGGCGGTGACGCATGTTGCTGTTGCGGGCTTCTTCTACCGGGTAGTAATTGTTGTCTATAATTTTATTGAGATTGAGCGCTGCCTGGTAGGTAACCTCGTACAATTT
>JANPJW010000014.1:0-1916 GCA_031425715.1 Chitinophagaceae bacterium
CAGTAATATCGCAAACACCACACAAATTGTTATTGCCCTATTTGCTCAGCGATTCGTTGAAAGCAAAAGCAGCCATAGACAGTATGAATGCGATGGCCATCATCATTCCTTTACAACGACCTGTTCGCACCCATGCCGAGCGTTACCTGGCTATAAATGCCCTGGCGTTGGATCGCATAAAAGAAAAGCAGGTAGCAAGGTTTGAAACCATACAGAAAATATTGGTGAAACATGGTGTGCCTGCCGGGTTAGTCTATTTGGCAATTGTAGAATCAGAATTGAATAACCGGGCCACCTCCCGTGTGGGCGCTGCCGGAATCTGGCAACTCATGCCTGCAACCGCCCGCTCATTGGGTTTGCAGGTAAATGCCAAATATGATGAGCGAAGGCAGACCAACAAAAGTTCGGGGGCCGCCGCTGATTATTTGAAAACATTGTACAAACAATATGACGACTGGTTACTCGTGGTAGCTGCCTACAACTGTGGTGCAGGAAACGTAAACAAAGCAATCAAAAAATCGGGTAGCCGCGACTTTTGGAAACTCCAACAGTTTTTACCCGCCGAAACAAGAAACCATGTAAAACATTTTATAGCCACGCATTTTTATTACGAAGAAACGGGAAGTGTGGTAACCTTAACCAAGAAAGAACGGCTGCTTTATGTTGCTTCGCTGGATACCTGGCTGGCAAAAAAGGATGAACCTGCAGCAACTAATACTTCTGCAACGCTGCCTATACCCAGCAATGCTGCATTCGTTGGTGAGCCAGCTACATTGCTGGTTGAAGTGAAAAAGTAAGGAGCCTACTTGAGAGCATTTTTTAAAAGAGCGATGCAGCAAGCATTGCTCTTTTTCGTTGAATTTCTTTTGCCGACAAAAAGATGTAATGAAATATCTACAAAGTTTTCATTCAAGTCTTTATAGTCAATGCTCGTATGAATCATTTATTTTATTCAATAATTGATACCATCCAATAACCAATTTAATCCTATACAAAAACTACAATTAATGAAACAATTCTTCTCCCTTTGCCTATTGGCAATTTTAGGCATTACACAACTAAATGCACAAGCACCCCTCCTTACCAAAACAACAGGTTTTCCTATAGGAGCCAATATTCCTTGTTATGGCATTGCCTACGGTGCCAGTAAGTATGCTTCCATTACCAATAGTGGTGACATTTATACTTCAACAGACGGAAACACCTGGACAAAATCTGCTTCTTTAGGGCAAACGCTCAATAACGTCCTATTTGCCAACTCCCTTTTTATGGTGGTTGGTAATGCAGGCTACATTGCTACATCTCCGGATGCAATAACCTGGACTGTAAGAACATCAGGCACGAGCAATACTTTAAATGATGTACAATACCTGCAAAATGTTTTTTATGCAGTTGGACAAAATAGAACGGTATTACGTTCTGCCGATGGCAGCACCTGGACTACTGTTACTGTTAGTGTTGGTACTGCTACTGACTTTCTTTACCAAATAGCTTATGGAGGAGGGAAGTACATTATCAGTGCTGGTTCAACGGTTGGTCAGGGACCGATGACTTATCAGTCAACTACTGCTGCTTCCAATAGTTGGAGCACTGTGGGTGGCTTCGGTGTTTTTGGAAATACCAATTTAAACAAGATGGCTTTTTTAAATGGCACGTTTATTCTTTTGACCTCAAGTTCAGACGTATTTACTTCTACAAATGGTACTAGTTGGACAAACATAAAAAGTGCCATAACTATTACTAATCCTAACAGCAGCACCGGAACTGTTGGGAACAGCAATTATTTCAACACAATTTATGATGATGGCACCACTTATTATTGGTGCGGCTACAGTACTTATAATGGAGGCACTTATGGAGCTATTTTTACCTCCACCACACTAACAGCTTTAAGCTTGCAAAGTAATCCATTAAAT
>JANPJW010000015.1:0-2192 GCA_031425715.1 Chitinophagaceae bacterium
CTCATAGATTTTAAAATTTCTGTTGTCATGGGCGCAAAGATAAAATAATCAAGGAGAGTACGCCAATTTTTTAGATTTTGGCCATCCCTTATTGATCTACTATCTAGAAACCAACAACTATTAACAACACAGATCAAATAAAATCTATAGTATTGTAAAAAACACCTTTATGAAAATTCTTACCATTCTAAGTATCATAAGTACTCTAATAAGTTGTTCTAATTCCAACATAAAAAATGTAAACATACCTGGCAGCACAGTAACAGACAGCACGGCTTACCCGCTGGCTGTTTCTTTCAACAGCATCTGCTGTGGAACGGCATCCTCCGATTTTCTAAAATCTTTTTTAAAGTTATTTAATCAAAAGAATAAGACCGATATAGCTGCAGACATAGCAGCCGGCTGTGGCAGAGAGGGCGAATTCGTTGTGCTTTTCAAGCTACCGAAAACCGAGAGGGTAAACACAAAATTTGAAACGGAGCTAAAGGCATTGGTTGAAAAAACAAACGCACAAAACAAAAAGGCAAATAACAGCAGTGGAAGCATAGCGCTGCTGCAAACCACCCACACATCAGACTACAAAAATTGTCGTTTAGGTATTACTCCCTGGGATTTAAAATAAAACTTCCCAAAAGTGTTACCCAAAACTCCCACATACTTAAAATGGCATGCTTGAGAAAACTGTTCATCTTTTCGGATATTGGTAACAGTTAGAAGCCTTTTTTATCCACCAAAAAGATGAAAATTATCATCTTAATCAAAAAAGTACCTATTTTTACAAAACGAAAGCAATTTACATACTGCTTTCCAGCAACTTTACTCTTGTAAAACGCTGATCCGCATCTCTCCTATCCTCCAGAAGAATCGTAACTCCCATTTCCTGTATAATTATTTTATTCATCTCTGTAAACTCATTTTTATGCAAGAAACATTTACTTTCAGGCTTAGCAGCACGATGCTAACCTCCCGCAAAATCATCTTATCTTTTTGCTTTTTCCTTTTCAGCATTACCTCGTTTGCGCAAAGTTTTTGTGCAAACGAAATAGTTATTTATGCTGAAGACTTTGGTAACGGTACCACGGCCAGCAGCCATCCCGATGTAGTTAATTTAGTTTACTCGGCCACAGGCAGCCTTGCTGACAATTTTTACCGTTCCATCAACAGCACAAAACAAAAGCCGGAATGGCACAATGCTCCCAATCACACTCCAACAGGAATAAACGGCAAAATGCTGGTGATAAATGGTCAGCCGGATACATTTTTTGTGCGCACTATCACCAACGGATCCGCTGCTTTTGCTCCCGGAACTTATTCTGCCAGTTTGTTTTTGATGAATGTGAATACCCTCGGTACCTGCGGAACTTCGGCTCTGCTTCCCAAAATTGGTTTCGGCGTTGAGTACAATGTAAGTGCCTCTGGCACTACTGGTTGGGTTTCATTACCTGGTGTAACTTCAGCTGCTGTTCCTCAATCATCAGTACCTACCTGGGTACAATTGGGAGGAGTATTTACCATTCCTGTAGCTGCTCAAAGAGTTAGACTTACATTGATGGATAAAGTTGGAAATGGGTGTGGAAACGATTTTGCCATTGATGACATTAAATTTGCAACTTGCCCACAAGGGGGTCCGTTACCTGTGGAATTCCTGAACATCACAGCTACTCAAAAAGGTGCTGGCGTTTCGATAAACTGGAGCACAGCATCAGAGTACAACAACAAATATTTTGATATTGAAAAAAGCACTGATGGCATTACCTGGACAACTCTGAGCTCTTTAAACGGAGCAGGAAACAGCAGTACCGTAAAAAGTTACGCAGGTTACGATGCTAAACCAATTGCTGGTATTAACTACTACAGAATTAAGCAGGTTGATACTGATCAGAGATCCAAATATTCAAGCATTGCAAGGGTGAAAATTGAAATAGAAAAAACAGGGATTTCTATCCTGGCTAATCCATTTGTAAATAATATCACTGTAGACTTTCTTAGCAACAGCAACCAGTTTGTAAACGTTAAGCTGAGCGATGTTTCTGGTAAAGTGGTAAGTACAGAAAAATGGAAAATTGCCAAAGGAAGCAGCAGGTTAATGTTGAACAATGTAGCCAATATTCAAAAAGGCATGTACATTTTTACCGTTGCAGACGAGGCTGGTACAATTATCTCCAACAACAAATTAATTAAGCAATAACAGA
>JANPJW010000016.1:0-11578 GCA_031425715.1 Chitinophagaceae bacterium
GGTTATTTTTGAGAAGGCGGAAATTATAAAAGACGATGGCAAGCCTTACACAGTTTTTACGCCTTACAGCCGCAAATGGAAGGCAACTTTTAATGAAGCCGCTCCAACATCATTTCCATCAGAAAAATTACTGGAGCAGTTTTTAAAAACAGCCGAATCAAAAATTCCATCTTTAGCAGAAATGGGTTTTCAACAAAGTGAAATTCATTTTCCGCAAAAAAAGGTAGCAACAGAACTGATAAAGCAATACGGGGAAGATCGAAATTTTCCGGGTATAGAAGGAACTTCCAGGCTTGGTATTCATTTTAGGTTTGGAACCGTTAGCATCCGCAAAGCGGTGGCTAGAGCACTGGATTTATCGCCGGTATTTTTAATCGAATTAATATGGCGTGTCTTTTACCAGATGATTCTCTGGAACTTTCCACATGTTGGAGAAGGAAAAGCCTTTAAGCCAGCTTACGACCAAATAGAATGGCGCAAAGATGAGGGCGAGTTTGAAAAGTGGTGCAATGGGCAAACAGGCTACCCTATTGTAGACGCAGGCATGCGCCAGCTGAACGCCACAGGCTTTATGCATAACAGGGTTCGGATGATAGTAGCATCGTTTTTATGTAAGCATCTTTTGATAGATTGGAGACTTGGCGAAGCCTATTTTGCAGAAAAGTTACTCGACTTTGATTTGGCATCCAACAATGGCGGCTGGCAGTGGGCTGCAGGTAGCGGCTGCGATGCGGCACCCTATTTTCGTATTTTCAATCCTTACCTACAGACAGAAAAATTTGATCCGAATCTTACCTACATCAAAAAATGGGTTCCAGAACTTGGTAAAGACAATTATCCTCCCCCAATAGTGGACCATGTGTTTGCAAGAAAGAGGTGCCTGGAGGTTTACTCAAAAGCGCTTAAAGCCAATTAAGCATTACCTGGTGTAGGTATTGCAGTGTTCATTTGGGCATATACATCCAACAATTTTGAGACAGCCTTGTGGCCTTGCTCACCAAGATCTAACGAGTATTTGTTTACATACAGATCTATGTGTTTAAGCATCACGGCGTCATCCATTTCCTGCGCATGTAACTTCACATAATCGCTTATTGTTGGATAATTACTATAAGAAAATTCGATACTTCTCTTAATGAGGTCGCTAACTTTTTGCTGCGTGGCCGCATCAAAACTCTTTTTAATTACAATACCTCCCAGCGGAATAGGAACGCCTGTCTGCTGCTCCCAGTAATCTCCCAGATCTGTAATTTTTGTGAGCCCCCTTTGCTCGTAGGTAAAGCGGTTTTCATGAATGATGACACCTAAGCCCTTCCCGCTGAGCACAAAATCTTCCACTTCGTCGTAGCGCACAAATACTTTATTTCTTGCTTCCGGATATTTTAAGGAGAACAACAAATGTGCAGTGGTATTTTCTCCTGGTATGGCAATAAGCTGCTGGTTTACATCAATTGGCTTATCGGCGGGCCCCGAAATTAGCAGTGGACCGACACCCATGCCCAGTGCGCTGCCACTGTTTAGCAAGTTGTACCTGTTTGATACAAGGGGTAATACCCCAAAACTAATTTTAGTGATTTCCAGCTTTCCCTCTATGGCCCACTGGTTAAGAGTTTGCACATCTTCCAACACAGCATCAAACTCAACCCCGCCTGTATCAATTTTCTTGTTGATCAAAGCATCAAAAATAAAAGTGTCGTTTGGGCAAGGTGAAAAACCAATGGTAAGTTTCATAAATTTATTTTTAGCCGAAAAGTATTAAACCTCCTATTCAAACCCCTATGAGCTACAGTGTCGTACCAGCTCATTTAGCTCATCGTTTAAATGCTGTATGGCCTCTTTCATTTTCCAATTATTTTTATCCCTATCTCCCACCCGGTTGCTGATACTTCTCAATTGAAGAAAAGGGATCCTTTGCTGCAAGCAAGTGTAGTGAAAAGCAGCACCTTCCATAGATTCTATGGCTACATTAAATTTGTTTTGGTAAAGCGCTGTAAGCATGCTGTTATCACTCAGGCTGTTCACAGATGCGGCTGCCACTTTTTTCAATTGGTAGTTACTAAGCAAGGGATGATTGTTTTGCAACCAACCCTCTTGGTAGGGCCATGCATTTGCGTCGGCAAGCCCCATTTCAAACAAAGTTGTGAATGTACCGTTTTCTGAAACACCAAGGTCTGCAAACAAATCCTTCTTTACCAATACGGTTTCGCCCATCGATAATTCCTCACCAAAGCTACCAGCAATGCCTGCCTGGATCAACAACTCGTATTTGTTTTTTTGCAACTGTGTTTGCAAATGGTAAAGGCATGCAGGACCACCCACCCCTGTTATTAAATAATCTATTCCCGTTTGCGCTGCAAGAAAGGGTGCTATTTCCAGTTCGGTAGCAGAAACCACGAGTATTTGCATAACGCAATTTCGAATATTAGCTTTACATTTCTACCAATACTGTTTACATTTGCCAAAATTTTTGAATACCAATGGTATATATTACGAGAATAGAACATTTTAATGCCGCCCATAAATTATTTAATCCCACCTGGACCAAAGAAAAAAATGAAGAGGTATTCGGTAAATGTGCCAATGAAAACTGGCATGGCCACAACTTTGAATTGTACATAACCCTAAAAGGGACCCCCGACCCCGAAACCGGTTTTGTGTTTGATGTAAAAAAATTAAGCATTATTGTAAAAGAGCATGTGATTGAAAAGCTAGATCATAAAAACCTAAACGTAGATGTAGATTTTATGAAGGGGCAAATATGTTCTATAGAAAACCTCGTGGTAGCCATATGGAACCAATTGACCCCGCACCTGCCCGAATCTGTACAATTGCACAGCCTTAAGCTATACGAAACGCCCCGCATCTTCACAGAGTATTTCGGAAATTAATACAACCCGCCTTCAAACAATTTGTATATTTAATTGTTGTATAGTTCACATAAACAGCACACTTCTGTTTTTCAGAACGACTGACGATGAATATTTCTTTTATTTTACTCAAGCTGCCTCATCAATGAACAATAAGGTATCAGTTTTTAGACACGAACATTTTAACGCTGCCCACCGGTTAAATAATCCCCTCTGGGACAGTGCCCGCAATGCGGAGGTGTTCGGCAAATGCAACAACGCCAACTATCATGGGCATAATTATGAACTTATTATCAAACTCACGGGTATTCCCGATGCCGAAACTGGCTATGTGATGGACCTCAAAGTGTTAAGCGACCTCGTAAAGGAACAAGTGCTGAACAGGTTTGATCACAAAAATCTGAATTTAGATTGTACCGAATTTGAAAATCTAAATCCTTCTGCAGAAAATATTGCTGTAGTAATTTATAACCTGTTGAGAGTTGCTATAAAACCCGAACTCGATTTACAAGTAAGACTCTATGAAACACCTAGAAACTTTGTAGAATATCCTGCTTCTTAAAAAATAAAAAATAAAGATCAATGGCATATAGAAAAATTGAAACCTATGATGAGGATGTTACTGCATCGTTGGTAGAACACTATAAAGGTACCATCAAATTGCTGGGAGAAGACGCAGAGCGTGAGGGGCTTTTAAAAACACCCGAAAGGATAGCCAAAGCGATGCAGGTGCTTACCCAAGGTTATCAGCAAGATGCAAAGGCAGTATTAGAATCTGCAAAATTTCACGAAAAAGTGAGTGAGATGGTGATTGTGAAAGACATTGAACTATACAGTATGTGCGAACATCACATGCTTCCTTTTTACGGGAAAGCCCATGTGGCTTATATACCCAATGGGTACATTACCGGGCTTAGCAAAATAGCACGTGTGGTAGATATTTTTAGTAGAAGGTTGCAGGTGCAGGAGCGCCTTACCCACCAGATTTTAACTGCTATCAAAGAGACTTTAAATCCGCTTGGAGTGGCGGTAGTAATTGAAGCATCCCACCTGTGCATGATGATGAGGGGTGTGCAAAAACAAAATTCAGTGACCACGACGTCGGCATTTTTTGGCCAGTTCGAAAAAGATGAAACACGCTCTGAGTTTCTGAAACTTATCACTGCAAAACTGCATTAACCAAATTACTCTAATACATACCCAGGGAATAAATTCGTTTGTTCCCTTTTTTTGTGCACCGCCATCTCAAAATTAAATCTCCTTGTAAAAGTCTTAACGGACAATTGATAAGTTTTAATCTTTTATTTTTGTTTTAAACTGATTGACATGAAACATGCATTTATATTTCCTGGCCAGGGTGCCCAGTTTAGCGGTATGGGCCGGGCAATTTACGACAGCAACGACGCCACGAAACAGCTTTTTCACCAGGCCAACGAAATACTGGGTTTCAGTATTTCGGAAGTAATGTTCAACGGTACTGACGAGGCACTAAAGCAAACCAATGTAACACAGCCTGCCGTTTTTATTCATTCTGTTGCTGCATTTTTAAATATAGAAAACGCACAGCCAGATATGGTGGCAGGTCATTCTCTGGGAGAATTTTCTGCTTTGGTGGCCAATAAAACACTCAACTTTTCAGACGCATTGAAACTGGTTTCCATAAGAGCAAAGGCCATGCAACTTGCCTGTGAAATGAGCCCTTCTACCATGGCAGCTGTCCTAAACCTTGCCGACGAAAAAGTAGAAGAAATTTGCAAACAAATACAGGACGAAACCGGCGAAGTAGTGGTGGCCGCTAATTACAACTGCCCCGGCCAGCTGGTGATCAGCGGCTCTTTAAAAGGAATCGAGATAGCATGCGAAAGGATGAAAGAGGCTGGTGCCAAGCGGGCCCTTGTACTGCCTGTGGGCGGCGCTTTTCACTCACCATTAATGTTACCTGCCAAAGAAGAACTGGAGGCCGCTATCAACAACACAAATTTTAAAACACCCATCTGCCCTGTTTATCAAAATGTAGCAGCAAGCGCCATTACAGATCCTTCTATTATAAAACAAAATTTAATTGCGCAACTAACGGGTCCGGTTAAGTGGACGCAATGCGTGCAGGCCATGATTGCCGATGGTGCGGGCAGATTTACCGAGTGTGGCCCAGGCAAAGTCTTGCAGGGTCTTGTAGGAAAAATAAACAAGGATATGCTAACCGATGGAGTGAGCTGATTTTAATTAACAAGTAAAAATTAACAAGTAAAAATCGTTGTTGAGAGCGTTCCCCTATTTGCGAAAGTGTGGAAATTATTGTTGACAACCAGACGAGAATAATCAGATATAATATTGCTGCGAATTATATTTCAATATCAGTCACTTTCTTTCATTACTCTTTTGAGAACTTATAACTAAGGCAATATGAATAAGGGTGCAAAGCCCAGGCAGGAGCTGAAGGTTTTAATAACGGCATAAAAAATACCGGGCAAGCCCGGTATTTTTTATGCGATATATATCGTTTAAACTTCCAGTGTAGAAAGCACACTGTTCATGGCTCTTACGGCATCAGCACTTTTTGCAAATGCGGCTTGTTCTTCTGCGTCCAGTTTATAATCAATTATTTTTTCCCATCCATTTTTTCCAATGATTACCGGTACACCTATACATATATCAGACTGACCATATTCGCCATCCAAAGAAACACAGCAGGGCATTAATTTTCTTTCATCTCTTACAATAGCTTGTACTAAAGCAGCACCAGCAGCACCGGGTGCATACCAGGCACTTGTACCCAGCAAACCGGTTAGCGTAGCTCCACCCACCATGGTGTCGGCGGCTACTTTTTTCAAAGCATCTGTATCCAGGTAGTGCGCAACAGGTGTACCCATGTAAGTTGCCAACCTGGTAAGTGGGATCATCGTTGTGTCGCCGTGCCCGCCCACAACGTTAGCCTGTAAGTCGTTCGGTGAGCAGCTCATAGCCTGGCTTAGGAAATACCTGAAACGTGCACTGTCTAACATACCGCCCATACCAATGATGCGGTTCTTAGGAAGTCCGCTGGATTTAAGCGCCAGGTAAGTCATGGTATCCATCGGGTTACTGATAACGATGATGATTACCTCCGGGGAATGCTTCAATAAATTCTCAGTAACTGTTTTTACAATGCCTGCATTGATGCCTATCAACTCCTCACGAGTCATACCGGGTTTACGGGGAATGCCAGAAGTGATAACAGCAACTGTACTTCCGGCAGTCTTTGAGTAATCGTTCGTACTGCCGATGATCTTTGTATCAAAACCTTCAATCTGCGCTGTTTGCATCAGGTCCATTGCTTTTCCTTCAGCCACACCTTCTTTAATATCTACCAGTACCAGTTCGTCACACAGTTGTTTGCGGGCAATATTGTCGGCACAGGTGGCCCCTACAGCCCCGGCACCTACTACAGTTACTTTCATTTTGTAATATTTTAGGAAATTAAATAATTGATTTTTTCGCTGCAAAGGTATAGCATTACCCAAAGCTAAAAGATGACTTTCGGTTTAAAATATTAAAGGCTTCTTTAACTTTTGAGTGGCAATTTTGACAATTCCTTTCTGTTCTTATTGTGTAAATTCAACAGCATGAAATTGGTTGTAACCCTCCTTACCATTTTACTCTACCTACCCTCTTTTTCGCAGCAGGTTTCCCAAGGGCTAACCGCTGTTTACGAAGACCGGCGCCAGCGGGTAAAACTAAAATGGATCCACCAGGACGTACGGGCCTCCACGTATGTTTTACAAAAAAGCGCCAACAACAATACCTGGACCGACTTTCGGCTAATAGAACCGGCTGCATCACAGCGCCGAAAGTTTATAAGCTTTATAGATGAGAAACCGGGCGAAGGCAAAAACTATTACCGGTTGAAAACCATTTTCCAAAATGGCAGCATACAATTTACGACACCCATTATGGTTATTATTGGCCAGCCAGGAAACAACTGGCTGCTTTACCCCGTGCCGGTGAAGGATGTGCTAAACTTGCAATACAACGGCAACGCTCTCATACCCGGCGTGATAGCAGTTTTTATTCAAAATGCATCGGGGCGGGCATTTCATAAACTTAGATTTGCCTCCAGCACCCGTCTCATCAGGATACCAGTAAACAACCTGGGCAAGGGCATTTACGATGTCAGGATTGTAATAGAAGACAAAGTGGTATGGAACCAGCGATTTGTAAAATGAAATAAAGTGCAGGTGCATCTTCCCGTTTTCTTTCCTATTTTTGCTGCCTCTTAAAATTTAATCTTTTTTATGGCAACAACAGCAGACGTGCGCTCTGGGCTTATTCTTAAAATAGATGGCAGTTTATACACTGTTATCGATTTCGGACAAAATAAAACAGCCAGGGCTGCAGCCAAGGTGTGGGCAAAATTAAAAGGGGTAGATAATGCCCGTACTATCGAAGTGACCTGGAACAGCGGTGAGACCGTTTACCCGGTTAGAGTTGAGAAGAAGCCCTACCAGTATCTGTACAAAGATGACACGGGGTACAGTTTCATGGATACAGAAACATTTGAGCAAATTACGGTGCCTGAAACAATGATAGATGCACCTAAGTTTTTAAAAGATGGCCAGGAAGTGATGGTGGCTATTAATGGTGAGACCGATTTGCCCATGGCCGTAGAGTTGCCCGATAAAATTGTGTTGTTGGTTACTTATAGCGAACCAGGCATGAGAGGTGATACAGCAACTAAAACTTTAAAACCTTGCACAGTAGAAACCGGTGCCACCGTAAACGTTCCGTTATTTGTAAATGAAGGCGAAATGATTCGCATTAATGCAAAAACAGGAGAATACGTGGAAAGGGTAAAATAATGCAGGTCAATGAGACTAAAAGGGGATACATTCTACGAATTGTCCCCTTTTTTATTTTTTTAAAAATCGAGACTTTTGAGCCATAATTAGGGTGTTTTAGGCGGTTTTGAATTAAAAAATGGCATTTTTAATTGATTTTTAAAATATCAAGTTGTTTTTATGAATAGGTATTTCATACCTTAGCCCACTTTTATAATATCCAACAAATTCACTTAAACTAATCTTATGGACATCAAACAGATCCAGGAGCTTGTGAAGCTCATCAATAAAACTACCATCGGAGAAATTACCATTGAAGAAGATGGAACAAGAATAACCATCAAACAGAAAAAAGACCCTTCGCAAAAAATATATACCCAAAACGCACCGCAACAATCCTTGCCAGCTCAGCCGGCTCAACCAGCACCAGCCGCAGCTCCAGCCGCCTCCGCAGCTCCGGCAGTTACAGCTTCCAAACAAGATAATCTCATTACCATTAAAAGCCCGATGATTGGTACTTTTTACCGCCAGGCGGGACCAGATAAACCCCTTTTGATAAGTGTGGGTGACGAGGTTACAACCGGTAAAGTGGTATGTATCATCGAGGCCATGAAGCTTTTTAACGAAATTGAAAGTGAGATTTCCGGAACAATCGTAAAGGTGTTGGTAGAAGACGCAAGCCCTGTAGAGTACGATCAGCCATTGTTTCTTGTAGAACCGAATTAATTTGAAAATTTGATGATTTGATGATTTGAAAATGGAGGACCTCCGTATTCAAAGTCATCTGCTCATTATCAAATATCCAAATTTCCAAATCTTCAAACTAAAAGAATGTTTAAAAAAATATTGATTGCCAATCGTGGAGAAATTGCCTTGCGTGTAATTCGCACCTGCAAAGAAATGGGGATCAAAACGGTTGCCGTTTACTCCACAGCAGATAAAGATAGCCTGCACGTAAAATTTGCAGATGAGGCCGTGTGTATTGGTAAACCCCAAAGTATAGACAGTTACTTGAACATGGCCCACATAATGGCGGCTGCAGAAATCACCAACGCAGATGCAATACATCCGGGCTATGGTTTTCTTGCAGAGAATGCCAAATTTGCCAAAATTTGTGGCGACCATGGTATAAAATTTATTGGCCCCACGCCAGACATGATAAATGGCATGGGCGATAAAGTGACAGCAAAGGAAACTATGATTAAAGCCGGCGTACCAGTGGTGCCGGGAGTAGAAGGTTTGTTACAAAATGTAGACCACGCAAAAAAATCTGCAGTAGAAATAGGTTACCCCGTGATATTAAAAGCTACTGCCGGTGGCGGTGGTAAAGGTATGAGGATAGTGACCCAGGAAAGTGATATGGAGAAGGCTTATGAAAATGCCAAAACAGAAGCAGCGGCATCTTTTAAAAATGATGGCATCTACATGGAGAAATTTGTAGAGGAACCCCGTCACATCGAAATTCAAATAGCAGGTGATCAGTATGGCAACATCAGTCACCTCAGCGAAAGAGATTGTTCCATACAAAGGCGTCACCAGAAACTGGTAGAGGAATCACCCTCTCCTTTTATGACCAATGATCTCAGAAACAGGATGGGTGAAGCGGCTATCAAAGCTGCGAGAGCTATCAACTACGAGAGCGTAGGCACCATAGAATTTTTGGTGGACAAACACCGCAACTTCTACTTCATGGAGATGAACACGAGGATCCAGGTAGAACATTGCGTTACCGAAGAAGTAATCAACTTTGACCTGATCAAGGAACAAATAAAAATTGCGGCTGGAGAAAAAGTAAGTGGTAAGAACTATTTTCCACAAATGCATGCCATTGAGTGCCGTATCAATGCAGAAGATCCGTACAATGATTTCAGACCAAGCCCGGGTAAAATAACCATACTACACCAGCCAGGTGGGCATGGTGTGAGGGTAGATAGCCATATTTATGCTGGCTATGTAATTCCTCCCTACTACGATAGTATGATTGCAAAATTAATTGCCGTAGCACAAACGAGAGAAGAAGCTATTGATACTATGCACCGTGCTTTAAGCGACTATGTAATTGAGGGTATTAAAACCACGATTCCTTTCCATCTTCAGCTGATGCAAAACGAAGATTTTAGATCAGGGAATTTCACTACCAAGTTTATGGATTCCTTCAAAATGAAATAAAAAACAGCGCCTATTTTGTGGCGCTGTTTTTTTATAAATACTTTTGCGCCAGCAAACATTGCTGCTTGGGTAAAACCAACAAGGCAGGTTTAGACCGATTGACTTATTTCCATCAAATGACTGAGATTTTACTGAAAGCCTACCGCCACATGTGCACTGCCAAAGCGATGGCAGCAACTTATGAAGCCAACCGGCCAATTTGTAAATACGTTCACAGCACCAGCAGCGGCCATGAGGCTATTCAGCTGGCAACTGCTTACCATTTGCTGCCCTGCGATTTTGTTAGCCCTTATTACCGGGATGAAAGCCTTTTGCTCGGCCTTGAATTTTCGCCCTACGAGTTAATGTTGCAATTGCTTGCTAAAGGCGATGACATTTTTACCGGCGGCAGAGAATATTACAACCACCCTAATTACAAGGGACCGGTTAAACCCACGATCATTCATCAAAGCAGTGCCACGGGCATGCAGGTAATTCCCACTACCGGCATTGCACAGGGTATTAAATACCTTGAAAGAATTCAATCGCCGTTGTATAAAACGGGAAGCAATGGGGAAGCACCCATTGTTATTTGTTCGCTGGGCGATGCATCTGTTACGGAAGGTGAAGTGAGTGAGGCTTTGCAGTTCGCAGCGCTGCACCAGTTGCCCATCATCTACCTGGTGCAGGATAATGATTGGGGCATTAGCGTAAGCGCTGCAGAAGCAAGAACGAGTAATGCTTTTGAATTTGTAGAAGGCTTCAAAGGCATTGACCGGGTGAGCATAGATGGCAGCAATTTTGAAGAATGCTACAGAACCATGCAGGAAGTAGTTGCGGCTGTAAGAACCAACAGAAAACCCTGGCTGGTGCACGCCAAGGTACCATTGCTGGGACACCACACCAGTGGCGTAAGAAAAGAATTTTATAGAACAGCAGACGACTTAACCAAACATTTTACAGATGATCCCATACCAAAACTAAGGTCGATTCTTTTACAAAATGGATTGGACGAAAACAGCCTGCAACAAATAGAAACCGAAACTGCGGAGGCGGTAAAAAATGATTTTGATAAAGCAGTAGCGGCTCCGGAACCTGATGCAGCCACCGTAACACATCATGTATTTGCGCCACAAGCGATCAATGAAGAAAGCGGAGAAAGGGTTCCGGCTGGAAAAGAAAAAGTACTTTTTGTAGACGCCGCTTTGTTTGCCATCAGGGAAATAATGGAAGCATTCCCGGAGGCGGTGTTGTATGGCCAGGATGTAGGTCGTAGGCTGGGTGGTGTGTTTAGAGAGGCCGCTACCCTGGCAGAACAATTTGGAGATCATCGTGTGTTTAATACTGCCATACAGGAAGCCTACATCATTGGCTCTACGGTGGGTATGAGTGCAGTGGGTGTAAAGCCCATTGTGGAAGTACAGTTTGCTGACTACATCTATCCCGGTATCAATCAACTGGTGACGGAAATTTCTAAGAGTTGTTATTTAACCTGCGGAAAATTTCCGGTGCAAACGCTCATTCGGGTACCCATTGGAGCCTACGGCGGCGGTGGCCCATACCATAGTGGCAGCGTAGAAAGTATGCTGCTGACTATAAAAGGAATTAAAATAGTTTACCCTAGTAATGCAGCAGATATGAAAGGCTTGATGAAAGCCGCTTTTCTTGATCCAAACCCGGTAGTGATGTTGGAGCATAAGGGGCTTTACTGGAGCAAGGTACCGGGTACGGAAGATGCCAAAAGCATTG
>JANPJW010000017.1:0-2002 GCA_031425715.1 Chitinophagaceae bacterium
CTGGCCTTTTTACAAGAGCAGGCCATTGTTCTTTAGCAGGGTTTATAAAAATTGCGTCCATAAATTTTTTTCTTTTCTAAGCCCGAAGGCAAATTATGCGATCATTTTTTCGATGGGTACCACCAGGATGCCTTCGGCCTCCAGTTCTTTTAATTTTTCAATTACATCCCAAAAATCATTTTCATTTACCACACTTTGCACGCTGCTCCAGCCTTCTTCTGCAAGGGGTACAATGGTGGGACTTTTGCTCCCTGGCAACACCGCTACAATATTATCCAACTGGTGGTTGGGGGCATTGAGTAAAATGTATTTGTTGTTCTTGGCTGTTTTTACTGCGTGGATCCTCATCAACAATTTCTGTAGAATGAGCTTTTTGGCTTCGTCCATTTTAGGATCGCCCACCAACACTGCTTCAGACCGAAGAATAACTTCCACCTCTTTTAGATTGTTGGTAAAAAGCGTGCTGCCGCTGCTCACCAAGTCGCAGATACCGTCGGCGAGACCAATGCCAGGGGCAATCTCCACCGAGCCACTAATTTCATGGATCTCTGCCTGTATTCCATTCCTGGCTAAAAACTGGCTGGTGATGTGCGAATAGGTAGTGGCAAGCTTCAACCCGTCAATATCTTTGAGGCTGTTGTACTCCATACCCTTGGGTACAGCAATGCTAAGCCGACATTTACCAAAGCCAAGTTTGTAGATGAGATCGATGTCCTTATTCTTTTCCAACAACACATTTTCTCCCACAATGCCGATGTCTGCAACACTGTCGAACACATACTGCGGAATATCATCATCTCTCAAAAAGAAAACTTCCAGCGGAAAATTTTCTGCGGTTGTTTTCAATTGCTTGTTGCCATTGTTTAACTGAATACCGCATTCCTTGAGCAGTTTTACACTCTCTTCGTACAACCTCCCCGACTTTTGAATTGCTATTCTAAGCATAATTTATTTTTTTGTACAGAGAACAATGCTTTTGTGTGAAAGTTCATAAGAACGTTCCACTGGGTCCCTATAATTGGTCAAAAAGAAAAAGGCTCACATTTCTGTAAGCCTTTTATGAAAATATGTGATATGCACACAGATCAACACAGCTTACCCTGGGGTAAAGTATGGTGATGATGTATGTTGTTGATTTGTTTCATTAAGACTGCAAAGTAAAGATGGAAAGTTTAGAATGCCAAATAAAAATTGACTCGTCTTAAATCGGATCAGTAACACCAATGGTAAAGGCATTACAACTTCCTTGTGAATCTCATGCATGGTTACTCCCAACTCCGGCTTTTTTTGCCCCCGAAGGTTACTTGCCTACCGCCGTCTGGCTCTCAGCCAACGGCGAAGAATGATGATGTTACTTCCGAAAAGCCCCACTTGCACAAAAGTGTTGCTACACGCCGTTGAGGATGATCTTTAAAATCTATTCATGATTTACTACAGTTTATCGAACAAGATCTCCGGCTGATGTCATTAATTCTTTCCACTAACCCAAACTCGAATAACGATCATGTCTCCATATTCGACAACTTGCTTTTTAGTCCAAGGTTTTGCCCCTGATAAAGGAGCTTTTCTCACTTTTGCAGGTTCTAAAGCAACAGTAATGCTTGTAGGGGTCTCCCTTTGTCTTTTACGGGCAAGGTACTCCCCCTTGTCTACAAAAGACAACTGAATATGTTTAATTGTGTTGGGACTAATATTATCTGGATCCCCGATAGCACTCTTGATCTTCGGTTGAATTTGACCCAGTAATAGTCTTAACGGTTTGCCGATAAATTTGTCCTGATAAATTTCCAATTTTTGAGCATCTTCAATATTTTTCACTATTTTTTGCCTTTGACATGAGCTCGAGAGGAGGATGAGAATTATTAAACTTTGTTTAATCATATGCCAATGTTTATTAAAGGTGTGCAGTAATGGCGAGCAACGTGAGTTTGTGAAAAAACCCACGCCTCCTAAATACACACACTATGTAAATAGCGCAATCAGTGTATAATTTTTGTTTTGG
>JANPJW010000018.1:0-1546 GCA_031425715.1 Chitinophagaceae bacterium
TATAAATGTAGATTATCCACATTTACACATCAACTCACAAAGAAAAAAGTAACAAAAAAGAAAGTAGTAATAGTAGTAGTTCATTATACTAACCTTCTATAAACAAATCTAAAGGTCCCCTGCGGGAGACGTTGCTGGGAAAAAGGGGACGTTGCGTCAATAGGTACTAGCTTTCTTTAAAAATCGTCCTTATATCTATGAATGCCGGTTAAGCAAACGAACTGATACCGATTTGAAAGTTTCTTTACCACTTTCACATGTTACAGATGGTTGCCCCTGATTGAAAACGGGAATGGTTACGATGTCCTCAATAATTGCTTGATCGTTGTGAATAAAATGCCGGGTTGTTAGCTCAGTTGGTTTAGAGCATCACGTCGACAACGTGAGGGTCACTGGTTCGAGCCCAGTACAACCCACCTTATTTTGACCAGGTTATACTGCAAATTATCCCTACTCTTAAGCAAGACGCTATATTGAAAGACCACACTCAAATTATACAGTGACAAATTTTATGGAAATGGATGATGTTGTATTCGTGAAACCAGATCAACACTAATTGGGTTATGCAAAGTCTGCTGTGGGAGGTGTTGCTGGGGAAAGGAGATTTTTAAATACTAGCAGAGTTCTTAAACAATAAAAAGGTACAGTCATGAAAAAAATCATCGTAATCATTTTACAACTGGCAATGATCGAAGCGAGTGCACAAAATGTGGGCATTGGACTTACAACGCCCAACAGGGCAAAATTTGAAATAAATGGGGTAGCCGGTGCAGGAAATACAGTAGCGATTTTTGGCGGAGAAGGACATGGCATTTCACTCCAGCGTAATTGGGCCAGCATTGGCTTTAATCAATACCGTGATGCGGCTACCGGGTTAGGAAAATATATTTACAATGGCTTTGCAGCCGCCCAATCCCTTGACCCCAACACCGGTACATGGGCTTTTGACATCCTACCTTACGGTAATACGGATGCTCCTGTTCCTTACTTAACAAGAGCACTTGCCATTAACTATCTCGGAAATATCGGTATAGGCAATGCTGCAGCCAATGCCCCGTTGCAGTTTCCCAATACGTTAGCCAATCGCAAAATGGTCATGTGGGAAACTGCCAACAACGAACATCAGTATTATGGCTTTGGAATGAATGGTGCTACCCTTCGCTACCAGGTGGATGCACCCGGTGCGGCACACCGTTTTTATGCTGGTACCGGTACCTTTAGTTCCAATTTATTAATGACCATACAGGGCGATAAGAAAGTATTGATCAGCAACAGTGGCGGCGGCGGATTTTTAGGAGTTAACCTTGACGCAGCACCTTATACTATCAGCATAAAACAAGCTGCCGGTACTGGCCTTTATATCCAGGAAGCCGCATCTGGAACTAACTGGCATCTGAGGGCTCAATATACTTCTCAAACAAGTTATGCAGTACTTGCATTAGACCATAATGGTTCATTGGTGGGGTTTTTCAGACCCAGTGGTGAATATGCATGGGGTTCTGATAGCAGGCTAAAAACAAACATACAGGATATTAAACCAACGCTG
>JANPJW010000019.1:0-3424 GCA_031425715.1 Chitinophagaceae bacterium
GATTTAATATACCCTTCGTTGTTACTATAGGTGAGGTTGGCAAAAGTTTTTAATTTCTCCGTACCCTGATTCATACTAAGATTACTCTCATTGATGAAACCAGTTTGGGTAAGCTCATTCCACCAGTCGGTGTTGTTTCGGGCAGCCGATGCAAAAGTATAGCCGCCTGGCAAAGGAGCCTCCCCGGTGTTACCATCGTTGGTCCATGCTTCCTGGCGCAGTTGCAGCCACTCTTCTGTATCCACAAATTTTTGTCTTTTGGCATACGTTGCAACCCCTACACGGGTATTAAAATTAAAGGTCGGCTTGCCGGTTTTACCCCTCTTGGTTGTAATTAATATAACTCCATTTGCACCCCTTGATCCATAAATACCCGTAGCTCCTGCATCTTTCAAAATCTCTACAGACTCAATATCTGCAGGGTTGATAGACGACAAGGGATTTTGATTCATAGCACCCGCATTTCCACGAAGAAATTGATCTGAATTTACAGGTATTCCATCTACTACATACAACGGATCTCCCGAAGCAGAAATGGAACCAACGCCACGGATACGAACCACGGAACCTGACCCTGCCAAACCGTTTCCTTGCATAATCTGAACCCCTGGAGCCTTACCCTGCAAGGCCGCTTCAAAACTTGGAACCGGGATGGAATTGAGTTTTTCGCTGCTTACTTTGGCGATTGCACCGGTAACATCCCTTCTGCGTTGTGTGCCATAACCAACCACCACTACCTCGTTGAGGTTGGACACGTTTGTTTGTAAAACAAGGTCATACACGCTACGACCAGTGATGCTTAATTCTTGGGTACTAAACCCTACACCCGTGTATACAAGCGTTGTTGCATCCTTGGGCGCCGTAAGGCTGAAGGTTCCGTCAGAAGCGGTAGAAGTGCCTACTCGCTTACCTTTTACTGTTACGGTAATACCACTTAGAGGCGACCCACTCGCATCCGTTACTTTACCTGTAACTACAGTTTGTGCTTCTACAGCACCAGCTCCCAAAAATAAAGTGAGGAATACACAGAGCGTTCGGAAGAATAGAAATTTCTTTCTCATAATAGCAATCGTTAAGTTGAAAAAAAGAATGTGTATTTATTACACAATTTAAAGAAGTTTTGGCAATATTAAAATTTTGTGAAACATTTTATTTTAATTTCTAACAGGAGTCTTTACAGTTCCCGTAAGCAGGAACCTAGAATGCGATTCCCGCCCATTTTTTTGGACTCCGGTCAAATTTTGCATAGTCAAATTTGTACAATTTACCCGGGCGATGTGGCACATCCTTTTCTATTTCTTCGAGGTCTATCAGGAAGTCCATCGAAAAGAATTTTTTCCTGAAATTTCGCCGGTCTAGTTTGGTATTTAAAATTGCTTCGTACAAATTCTGCAGTTCCCGCAACGAAAATTTATTGGGCAAAAGACTAAATCCCAACGGATGCTCTTTTACCCTTTTTTGCAATTGGCAAAGGCTTGTGTCAAAAATCTTTTTATGGTCAAAGGCCATTTCAGTTACTGACTCCACATCATGCCAGTGGAGTTCATTGTCCAGGATCTTTAGTTTATGATGCTGAATATTAATCAGCGAGCAATAGGCCACGGTTACTACCCTACTGGCAGGGTGCCGGTTTACATCGCCAAAAGTGTGTACCTGTTCCATAAACACATCACTGAGCCCTGTTCGTTCTTTTAAAATCCGGTAGGCGGCCTTGTCCAGGTTTTCTTCCGGCAGCACGAGGTCGCCCAGCAGCGACCACTGGCCTTCATAATTTTTGATGTCAGAACGAATGAGCAGCACCTTCAGCTTATTTTCATCAAAACCAAAGATTACACAATCTACCGAGAGGGCAACGTGGTAGTTGCTCTCCACTTCAGACTGTATGGTTCTGAAAGTTTTGATTTTATTGCCGGTCTTTTTTGCTAGCAATTCCTCCATGTTAGTTGGTTGGTTGGGGTTAAAAATTACTACTTTGCTTTTAATATTTTGATCGTGTTATTTTGCTGACCAGAAATGATCGTTAATAAATAAGAACCTGCTGCCAACTTACTGGCTCCATTAATTTCTGCAAGGTTGCTACCAGCCTGCACGTTCATAACCTGCCTGTGCAGTTGCCTGCCACTAAGGTCTGTAAGTACAAGGGTTACCTGCTCCTTTACCGCACTGTTGATGGTTACTTTGAGTATGTTGTTAAATGGATTTGGCGCAGCGCTGATGCTGCCGGCACTTACAGGCCTGCTCAATTTAACTGTGGCACTGTACACAAAACGGCCATCGGTATCTACCTGCTTAAGGCGATAAAAATATACCGGCGCCTGGCCAACATCTGCATCCCGCACTTCGTAACTGCGGCTACCCGTAGCAGTAATGCGGCTGTTGAACACAAAGTTTTGACCGTCTGTACTGCGTTCCAATTCGTAATGCGAAAAATTCTGCTCTTTCTCTACCTGCCATGCCAGGCGGTTATAGCTTCCTTCTGCCTTTCCTGTAAAACTGAGTAAGTTCACAGGCAGCACCACATTGCTGCTAACGTACACATGGTACTCGCCGGGCTGTAGGTTAAAGTTCTGCGGCCCGCCGGTGGCATTATAAGTTGTGGGCGCTCTCAGGTACTCATACCAGGTGCCGGCTGAAGGGAATGTAACTGAACCTGATTGCGGTACTACATCAAAATTACCAATCACCACTACTTTGCCGGCACTGCTGTTGATGGTCATCCACTTTACTGCGCCAGAAAAATTGCGGGATATATTACCGATGGTGAAAGCCTCGGCATACAATGGCGTGTTGCGCAATTGCAACAAACCTTTGTAAACATTAAAAAGATCATTTCTTCCCTGCACCTGAAGGTAATCCCAACGAATGGGCTTGTTGTCTGTGCGACAATTGGTGCTGATAGAACCATCGCTTGGGCAATAGTTGATGGAGTAGTCGTAGCCCAGCTCTCCAAACTGCCAGATCATTTTAGGGCCAGGCATGGTGAGTAGAAAGGCTGCACTCAATTCCAACCTGTCAAGGGCCGTTTCAAACGAACGGGTATTGTACCCACCAGATGAATTGCCAGATGCCAACAATTTCACCATCTGCCTTTCTTCATCATGGCTTTCCATGTAAGAAATTAAATGCGGCTGAGACCATCCTCTTGTGATGTGAAGGGCACCATCAAAATTCGAATTACCCACCCAGCCCATGGCTGCTTCGCCAAAATTGTAGTGTATATTTCCCCAAAGCATCAGCCCGTAGTTGGCTAACTCAAGCTCCTCGTTGTTGTTGGCAAAATGCTCCAGTATGCCGTAAGAGCCTGGAGATTTTAACTGCATGGTATCATAGTACCGCTTCCAGATATTGATGCGACTCAAATCATAGTTCGACATAGCCCCTTCGTTACAATTGGCACCGTTGCCATCGCAGGTTTGGGTTTGAG
>JANPJW010000020.1:0-25757 GCA_031425715.1 Chitinophagaceae bacterium
AAACATGAATATCAATTTAGACCAGGCAGAGGCCGTAATTGCCGCTGCAAAACAAAAAGCAATTGAATTAAATACCAAAATGGATATCTGCGTGGTAGATGCCGGAAGCAACCTGGTGGCTTTTGCCCGTATGGATGGAGCATGGATCGGATCTGTAGACATCTCTTTTAAAAAAGCAAAAACTGCTGCATGGTTTACCATGGATACCGCAGCTTTGAGCCCGCTGGTGC
The DNA here is from genome assembly GCA_031425715.1 of Chitinophagaceae bacterium. Taxonomy (GTDB): domain Bacteria; phylum Bacteroidota; class Bacteroidia; order Chitinophagales; family Chitinophagaceae; genus Ferruginibacter. The sequence continues at coordinate 231 of JANPJW010000020.1, forward strand.
AGCCAGGCAACTCTCTATACAATATTGAACATTCCAACGGGGGTCTCATTACCTTTCCGGGAGGTGTGGTTATAAAAGATGCGGCAGGTGAGGTGGTGGGTGCCATCGGCGTTTCTGGCAGCAGTGTAGACCATGATCATGCTGTAGCAACTGCAGGAGCAGGGGCATTTAAATAAGTTTTCAAAGACCGGGCGCTGATGATAGCTCCCATTGTTATAAATTAAACCAGTTGCTCTTTCCTGGTGCTATTGAAGGCTTTCGGGAAAGAGCAACTATTTTTTTAGCTGGTCTATAATTATGCAGCAATTCCGCAAATTTACGGGGTGCTGTTTTTTGTGGCTCGTTAAAAGCCATAGAATCGCTTTGCTAATGTGCAAAGAATGCAAGACATTTCATTTATTGCATGGCTGCCATCATGGCCTGGCTTTCTTCGTAAGTAGGACCATACAAGCCGGGAACTTTATTGCCGCTAGCCCTTAAATGGGCCACCAGTTCGCCACGGTGGTGGTATAAATGGTTGAATAAAAAACTCCTGGCCACCAACATTTTGGGCATGGGGGGCATAATGTCCTGCCCTCCCATTTGCATATGCCACACATTCATAAACTTGCTCTCATCTGCATTCTCTAAAACCTTCCTGGCGAGGGCAACATTTTCTTCAAATTTTGCTACGATGTTAGCTGCTTTGCTGATGTCTCCTTTCTCATAATGATATGCGCCCATGTCAAAAACATCCTGGTTAAATGTGGGGTCGTACCAGTTATATACTTCTGCAATATGCGATGCCAATTGGCCCACCGACCATAAGTGTGGTTGTGGTTTGTAATCCAGGGCAGCATCCGTAATGGCATTCAGTAATTTACGGGTGTTTTCAGCTTCATGCTCAAACTCACCCAGCAGTGCTTCTTTTATCATGGTAAATAATTTTTAGACATTAAATGTACTGTGTATTACCTTAAATTTTTGTAATTTATTCTTGCTTAAATCGTATCAAAAAAACTGGTTTAGAACGACAAAATATGAACGGCATGGTAACTTTTACAAAAGAACAAATAAAGGAAATTTCCGAACAGTTGGACTGTGGATTTAGAGCTTTTTACCACAAATTATCAGGTGACCTCATCTTTGTGCCGGATACAGATAAACACATCGGCATGGAAACAGACGCCTGGCAAGATGAGTTAGACAAACTTGACAAAAACTTTTCGGAATACCAGGAAATTGACGCCATGGAAAGTAGAGCATCATTTCAGATGATGGCTGACTTTGCCGGAAAAATTCCTGATAAATATCTTCGAAACAAACTGATAGAAGCATTAAATAGCAACAAACCTTTTAGAGCTTTTAAACTTATGATTGAGAATTCTCCTGAGCGACAAAATTGGTTTGCATTCAAAGACAAACGGCACATTGAATGGACCAAAGAACAATTGAAAATACATGAAGAACTTAACCGGGGGGAAAACGCCGACTGATACATTGCATTGCGTGCGAACATATTTTACAGCCTCTAAAACCTGGATCAAATTGAATGCTACCAATCATTAGACTCTTTGCAATTTCCTGGCTAATTGTTTGGCTGTTTGACAAACACAATTAATCTGTATTGGGGCTATTGCACATCATCTTCTCCCCTGGCCCTCCCGCATTCGTAAAACTAAATGCCACTTCACAGGCAGCGGTTGGTTAACTTTGCCGGGTTAATTACAGCTTTTATGAAATATTTTCTTTTAATGTTGGTGCTGCTTTCGGGCAATGCAGAGGCACAATCGCCTAAAAAATCTGACCAGGATCTTATGGAGCGTTTACAGGAACATGTGGCCTACCTGGCCGACGATAAATTAGAAGGCAGGCGCACCGGTACCCCCGGCGAAAAGCTCGCTTATGAATACATCAGCAAAAAATTTAAAGCGGCCGGCCTTAGCCGGGCTGGGGACAACAACACTTACCTGCAGGTATTTGAGGCCAGCACTAAAGAAAAAAGATTGGGCCACAATGTGGTGGGCTTTATTGATAACAAGGCTGCGGCTACTATCGTACTGGGGGCGCACTACGATCATTTGGGTTATGGAGAAGATAAAAATTCTTTGTACACAGATACGATACGCAGGGTACACAACGGTGCAGACGACAATGCCAGCGGTACGGCCTCGCTTATTGAACTGGGTAAGTGGTTGAAAAAATCGAAGCTGAAAAAATACAATTACCTGCTGGTAGCTTTCAGCGGCGAAGAGCTGGGACTGTTCGGGTCTAAACACTTTGTGGAAAATTTGCCCGTGGCTGGCAAAAGCATCAACTACATGATCAATATGGACATGGTGGGGCGACTCAACGATAGCAGCCGCAGCATCAGCATTGGCGGTTATGGCACTTCGCCTGCCTGGAGCAAACTCATCCAAACAGATAAATCTTATTTCAAGATTAAACTAGACAGCAGCGGCAGCGGCCCGAGCGATCACACCTCTTTTTACAGAAAAGATATTCCAGTGTTGTTTTTCTTTACAGGCACGCACAGCGATTATCACAAACCGAGCGACGACAAAGAAAAAATTAATTACAAGGGAATGATGGAGATCGTTTCTTACATAAAAAATATACTTACGGTAACCAATGAGATGGAGAAAATGGCTTTCTTAAAAACACGTGAAATATCTATGAGCAGCAGCAGTTTTAAAGTTACACTGGGCGTGCTGTTGGACTATACTTTTGCCGGGCCAGGCATTTATGTAGAGGGTATAAGCAGTGGCCGGCCTGCAGAAAAAGCAGGCGTGAAGAGCGGAGATATTATTACGCAAGTGGGCGAGCATGCTATACAAGATGTGGAGGCTTACATGAAGGCGCTGGGTAAATTTGAAAAAGGGCAGACCACCACTTTAAAAGTTACGAGGGGCACCGAAACATTGTTGCTGCCCGTAGTTTTTTAGTGCCCGGCCAAATTTAAATTTGCCTGTAGCTATTCAAACAAATTATCTAACGCTGCAAAACGCTGGGTTTTACGCAGAAAACCGGCTGGTATGAAATTAAAAATAGACAACGAGGCTTTAGCGGAAGAGTTTTTTGAAAACAGTTTTTTAATGGGCATCGTTTCGCCCATTAAAGATTACTTGTTTATATGGCACGCCAATCAAAAACTGGGGCTCCACTTCCGGCTGAACACAAGCCTTGAAATACAACTGAAGAAAAAGAAGCGGGATTATTTTTTTGCTGTGTACGAATACCAGGAACCGGGCTGCACCACCTGCCACCTTTTATACAACAACCAGTACGACGGAGAATACCTTTTACCGGAGTTTAAGCACCTTGATTTTTTATGGCTTGTTAAGGGCGATGAAATTGATAAAGCTGCTTCCAACGCTTTGCTGCAATCCATCAAATTAATTCCTTCTGTGCAACTGGTAAATGAAATGACAAACGAGAAAATAAAAAACAAGCAACATTTGATTTTGTAATGGATAGGTGATAATGGGATAATGGATAATGAAGGTCTGCCCTTTATCGTGCAGGAGAGCAGGTTCAGATTGCTAAATATTTCTGGTAGTACCTAAGAGAGATATGAGCAGTACCCACTTTTCAAGTTTAATGCCATTGTCAATTATCAATTAAACAATTATAAATTATCCCTTTATGTGGAAAGAAGAAAACAACACCCTGTACCAAAAATTTGAATTCGCAGATTTTTCGGAAGCATTTGCTTTTATGACACAGGTGGCCTTGGCTGCAGAAAAGATGGGCCACCATCCTCTTTGGACCAACGTGTATAACAAAGTAGAAATGTGGTTAAACACCCACGATGCAGGCGATACCGTTACCGAAAAAGACCATAAACTTGCTGCCAAAATTGATAAAATTCTGGCTAAAAAGTAAAAGGATAAAGTGTTAGCGGATAGCAACCCTGGCATCTGTGCTGGCTACCATTTCTCCAATGGGAGAAAGGAAGGCATCTAAACCATGATCTTTTAATACCTGCTGGAGTTGTGCCACGTCAGTTCTATTGACAGCTATCAACAAACCGCCGCTTGTTTGCGGATCGGCCAGGATGGCTTTTTGATAATCAGTCAGCGCTCCTATCTTTTGACCATAGCTGTCCCAATTTCGGTTGGTGCCACCGGGCACACATTTTTGATCTATGTAAGTAGTAAGATCCTCTGTTATTAATTTCACGTTGTCAAAATCAACTACGGCACTCAGGCCACTTCCTTCAGCCATTTCTACCAAATGGCCCAGCAAACCAAACCCGGTAACGTCGGTCATGGCGGATACCGTTTTTAATTTGCCCAAGGCTTCTCCTACTTTATTCAACTGCATCATTTGTTTAGCAGCAAGGCCTACATGCGCTTCCTTTAGCAGTCCTTTTTTTTGTGCGGTGGTTAAGATGCCCACCCCAAGTGGCTTGGTTAAAAATAACAAGTCTCCCTCCCGGGCAAGGTTGTTTTGTTTGATGTTGGCAATTTCTACGAGGCCATTTACAGCGAGGCCAAAAATGGGTTCGGGCGAGTCTATGCTGTGCCCGCCGGCCAGCGGAATACCTGCCTCTTTACAAATGCTCCTGCTGCCTTCAATTACTTTTTGCGCCACAGCCGGTGGTAAAATATTGATGGGCCAGCCTAGGATTGCAATGGCCAAAATGGGTTTGCCGCCCATGGCGTACACATCGCTGATGGCATTGGCAGAAGCTATCCTTCCAAACTCATAGGGATCGTCCACTATGGGCATAAAAAAGTCTGTTGTAGATATGAGGGCTGAACCATTGTCAAGGTCGTACACGGCTGCATCGTCTTTGCTGTGATTGCCCACCAGCAATTTTTGGTTATCGGGCATGGCAAAATTACTTGCCAATATTTCGTCTAATATTTTAGGAGATATCTTGCAACCACAGCCTGCACCATGGGAATATTGCGTCAATAAAAATGATGGATCAGTGTTCGGGGCTTCTTGCATGCGGCAAAGATATTACTCCTGCCTTCTCTTAAATACAATGGAGGCATTTTTTTGAAGATCGCCCTTAAAGCGTACCTCATATAAATTTTTTCCATCTCTTACCACCAGCAGGCCGGTGTTTGGCGGTATGGAGCCAAGACTCTCTGCGTACATCAGCAATTCCACTTCATCGGTACCTGCGGGGATGTAGATCACTTTCTTGATGGCCGTTGTGCTCAGACCCTGCTTTGCAAGTATGAGTTGGCCGTTCATGAGCACACTAACAGTGTCGCCGTCTACTTCGCCATTGTCGTACAGGGAAAGCAGCAAACTATCCGAAGTAAAGTTGACGGTTTGCTGCAGCACGGTTGTGCGGTTGGCTACATTTGCAGCAGGCAGCGTATTGGTCACATTGTTTTCTTTCGGTATGTTTTTTACGATGGCCTCAGCAGTGGGTGCTTTGACTTTTTGTTGTGCCAGTGCTGCTTCCTCGGCAGCTTTATCTTTAGAGGCTTGCTTTTGCCTAGCCAGTTGCACCTGCAGTTTTTGTTCCGCTGCCTCTGCTTCCTGTTGTTGCTTTATTGCAAGTTTCAGGGTATTTTCTTTTGCTATTTCCTGCGCCCGGGTTTGTTGCTGCTTTACAAATTCCTGCCTGGCATTTTCTTTTTCTGCTGCTGTTTTTGCTTCAGCTTCTTTTTTTGCCAATTCTTTCTTTGCTTTTTCTTTGGCTGCTTCTTCTTTTTGGAGCGCTTCTTTCAAAGCCATTTCAGCTTGCAGTTTTTCCCTGGCTTCCTTTTCTTTGATGTCGCTCTCTAGTTTTGCAATCCGCTTCATTTCTTTATCTCTTTCTACCTGTATTTTGCGATCGTTCTCCAGTTTGGCAGCCTCTGTTTTTATCCGTTCCTTTTCTGCAGCAGCAAGGCCAGCAGCTTCCTGCTTAGCTTGTAGCTCTACTTCCTTTTTTTTGATGGCCTGCTCTTGTTGCAAGGTTTGCTGTTTGGCAAACTCTGCCCGGGTATTTTCTTTTGCTGCCAGGGACTGGCTTTCTTTTATTTGTTGTGTTGTATTTTTTTGCTCAGTAGCAGCTCTGGCCATGCTCTCTGTTTCTTCTTTTACAAAAGACAGTTCCTGCTCTTTTCCCAGTTCCTGCAGGTGTGGTACCAGGGCAGACTGCCAAAAGTCATTTTTTCGTTGAAGGCTCACAGAGCCGGTAAGGGAATGATATTCCTTTGTTCTATTGGTGCTATAGGGACCGGTGAGTGTCATCACTTCCCCATCAGCATCTAGTGTAAGTACATTTAACTGGCGTACATTTTTATTGGGTGCTACGGGATAATTGTTGGAAATCAGGCCGTCATCTTCCACAATAATTTTTCCATCGGCAGCAACTTTGATTTTTACTTTTTTTACTCCAAAATATTGCTTATCGTCTAAAATAAACCAGGTGTGCGAAAAGCCGGTGAACTTATCTTTTTCTTTACTAATGCCTATTTCGTATTTGTAAAATTGCCGGGTGGTATCGTTGTACAGCGTACCCTTCCATAAGCCTGTAATATCCTGCGCAAATACAGTAAGTGGGAAAACAAATAAAAGCGTGATTACATATTTGCGGTATTGCATACGACTAGTTTTTCAGCATTGACTAAGCTATCAACGGACGGGGAGGGTATTTTATTTAATAAGCTGTCAATATTTTCCCGGTTGTGCAAAGCTTTACCATAATGCTTGTCGTAATAATGAAGCAATATCCTGAAACAAGCTTGAATATCGTCTTGCTTTAAATGCTCCAGCGCAGTTTTGGTTTCCAGTGGGCCCAGGCGTTTTTGAATGCGCTCTATCGATGAGGCAAGATGATCTTTGGGGCAAACGCCATAATCTTTTACAATGTAGATCAACCTTTCATCAAAAGGGATGTCAACAAAAAAAATAGGCTTGCTCCGCATCTTTTCCCACAACTGATGCGGAATGTGTAATTTTCCAATGCGCTGGCTTTCATCTTCGAGCCAGATCGTTTCTTTTTCTTTTTTGTAAAGTTCTGTTGCGAGCATGTTCTCAAACATTTCCTGGGAGGGTTGATCTCCCTGCCCAATACCTCCAAAAGCAGACCCTTTGTGATTGGCCAGTTTCTCCAAATCAACCACGGTTTGCCCCTTGTGCTCCAACTGGTGCAGGATAGTCGTTTTGCCGCTACCGGTATAGCCGCCCAATATTTTAAAATCATAGTCTTTCTCAAAGTGCGAGAGTACCCAATTGCGATAGGCTTTGTAACCACCCGCCAGGGTATACACGTCAAAGCCATACAAGTCCAGCAGCCAGGCCACGGCTCCGCTTCGCATACCACCCCGCCAGCAATGTACAAGCAGCTTTGGGGTGACAGTTGGCAGTTGATTGCCCTGCGATAGAATTTCCTCCTCACTGACAATAGCTGGTTGCTGGATGCCAACTTTCGGCTGCCAACTATCAACTATTTTTTCCACCTCTTCTACCATGCCACGCATCTTTCCTCCAAAATAGTCGAGCCCAAATTTGATCGCTTTCTGTTTGCCTTGTTGTTTGTATGCAGTGCCTACCACATTTCGTTCTTCATCATTAAACAGAGGCAACGAGTGAGCACCGGGTATTTGTGCATGCACAAATTCGCCGGGGCTTCGTACATCAAATACCGGTAACTCCCGGCTAAGGACTAAAAATTCTTCTACAGAGATTCTCTTTATGGGCATATTGCTTAAAACGGCTAATTTACGAATATTAAGTGGGGCCAAAATAGTCCTCTTTTCAGAGCACTCATTAAAAATAATTCCTGGGTGAATGGGAGCATTAAAAAAGCTGCCGGAAAACCCGGCAGCCTGCTAATTATTTGCATGGTAAATTATCCGTTCATGCTGGTTAAAAACTCAGCATTGTTTTTTGTTCCTTTCATGTTTTTCAATAAAGTGTTGATGGCTTCTTCCGGGTTCATATCTGCCATGTGCTTGCGCAATACCCACATGCGCTGGAAGGTATCTTTGTCCAACAACAAATCATCTCTCCGTGTACTGGAGGCCACGATATCGATAGCAGGATAAATTCGCCTGTTAGATAGTTTGCGTTCCAGTTGTAATTCCATGTTACCGGTACCCTTAAATTCTTCAAAAATCACCTCGTCCATTTTACTACCGGTATCTACTAGTGCCGTTGCAATAATCGTTAAGGATCCTCCATTTTCAATTTTACGGGCAGCACCAAAAAACTGCTTTGGCTTTTGCATGGCGTTGGCTTCTACACCACCGCTGAGTACCTTACCGCTGCTGGGTGCTACCGTGTTGTGCGCTCTTGCCAATCGGGTAATAGAATCTAATAAGATTACAACATCGTGACCACACTCCACCAGGCGTTTTGCTTTTTGCAAAGCAATGGTAGAAACTTTCACGTGCTTTTCTGCAGGTTCATCAAATGTAGAAGCAATCACTTCTGCTTTTACACTGCGCTCCATATCGGTAACCTCTTCCGGCCTTTCATCTACCAGTACAATCATCAGGTAACACTCGGGATGGTTTTCGGCAATAGCGTTCGCCAGTTCCTTCAACAACATCGTTTTACCTGTCTTTGGTTGCGCCACTATCAATCCCCGCTGGCCTTTACCGATGGGGGTAAAAAGGTCCATGATGCGGGTACTGTAATTGTCCGACTTGGTAGTCAGGTTCATTTTTTCGTAGGGAAACAACGGGGTGAGGTAGTCAAAAGGTACCCTGTCTCTAACTTCCTCCGGGCTCTTGCCGTTGATAGTAGTAACCTTTAGCAGGGCGAAATATTTTTCCCCTTCTTTTGGTGGACGAACAGATCCAAAAACGGTGTCACCCGTTTTTAATCCAAACAGCTTTATTTGTGAGGGCGAAACATAAATATCGTCGGGGGATGACAGGTAGTTATAATCGCTGCTGCGTAAAAAACCATACCCGTCTGGCATCATTTCTAAAACACCTTCGCCCGGCACCACACCATCAAACTCGATGTTAAAGACGGGTTGGGGTTTGGGCTGAAAGTTGCGTGTATTTGCCCTTGGCGTGCGCTCTTGCTCCTCTTCTTCTTCTTCCATATCTACTTCGGGCTGTTGTACCTCATCTTCGGCAGCAAGCATTTGAGCTATGGCAGCGGGTATAGTACTTTGCTCGCTGGTAATAGGTTGAAGATCTTCTTCCTCCTCTTCTTCAATAACCTGTTCTGCTTCCACTTTTTGCTTTTTCACTGGCTTTCTTTCCGGTGCCGTCTTTTTTACAGAAGCAGGTACTTCTTTTTTAAATAGCTCGTCCTGCCTGGCAGGAGCGGCGTCTTGAGCTACATCGGTTTTTGCAATGCGTTTGCGCTTTGGTTTTTCGCCTTCAGGGATTTTATTGTCTGGTGCCATAGTGTTTTGTTTAGCAAGAATGGTAGAAACCAGTTCTTGTTTATTCATCTTGTTTGAGTTTGGTATGTTCAACTGCTCAGCTACATCATGCAGTTCGGGAACGAGTAATTCGTTCAGTTGTGATATATCGTACATATAGTGTTGAGAGGTGCGTTGTTCTAAAAGGCCGCTGTGATTGAACCGTTAAAATAAATTGAAGTTGTAAAATGATGCTGATGGAAGAGGTTGTACTATTGAAGCAAGAGATATGGGATATGCGCCCCAACCGATTCCTTTGCAATATTACGAAGCTTTTTGAATATAGAAATAATTTATTTACGTTGGCGCAGTGCCTTGAAAGGTAACGTGTTGCTGCTATAAGCATCATTTCTTTAAAAACCCCCCATGATTGAATTGTATTACAAAAGGGTACACGCTCCGTCAAGGGCTCCACCATTTAAGAGACCCCACAACAGAATTAAGGGAACTGCAAGCCCCCTCCTTACCACCCATAAATGTATTTGGGCATGCCATCTTATGAAGCGTACATACCCACTGCCTGTGCCCTACCCGGCAACATAAACGGCGAAATACAAAATGCTTGAATGAGGGCTCATGGTGTTTTATGCACAGTCATACAAGCTCACAAAGTTAGCAAGCACCAACCGGAGGATGGTTGTGCAAAACCAATTTTGAGGCGTTGTGAAAGGGGCATCCCGGGGACCTGCTTGCTACCCGATAAAAATTGTATTTTTTCAACTTCAGCATGTGGCAAACAAAGTCATCTTTTTTTACATTTGAATGGCTTGCAAACATTTTGTACCTTAACTGAGATATTATTTTCCCACCTCTCCCTACAAAGAGTTTGGCAACGTTTTGGCATAGTATCAAATAGAATCTTATTTATCAACTTTAAAAATTATTAATATGAGCAAGAGTAAAGTATTAGCAGGTTTATTGGTTGGCGCTGCAGCAGGTGCCGTCTTAGGTTTATTACTGGCTCCTGAAAAAGGATCTGACACCAGGAAAAAAATCGCAGAAAAGAAAAACAAATTTGGTGAGGATCTGAAAAACAAATTTGGCGAGGTTAAAGAGACTATCAAGGGTAAATATGACAACATAAGAAGCGATGCAAATGAACTGATGGAAAAAGAAAGAGAAGCAAAAAGGAATTTTGGGTAATCGTATTTAGAAACAGACAATTGGCATCCATGGAAAATAACCCCAGGCATATAGACTCGCTTTTTGAAAAAGCGGGCGATTATGTAGAGACCAGGATAGAATTAGCAAAATTAAAAATCACAGAAAAGTCTTCCGACGTTATTTCTGACTTAGCAAGCAAACTCATTCTTGTTTCAATTATGAGTGTGTTTGTGCTGATGCTCAATGTTGGCATTGCGCTATGGTTGGGCGAGCTTCTCGGAAAGAACTATTATGGTTTTTTTGTCCTGGCAGCTTTTTATGGTATCGTAGCGCTTGTTTCTTATTTATTGAGAGAAAAATGGATAGAGGAACCTGTTACCAATGCCATCATCAAAAAAATGAATAAGCAATGATCGTTACTAATTCAAAGGAATTAAAAGAAGCCATTTTGATGCTTGAATCCAGGAAAAAGATTCAGCAAAAAGAACTGGTAGACCAATTTCATGTAACTGTAGAAAGTTTGAAACCCGGCAACCTTATTAAGTCTGCTGTTAGCAAAATTATGCCGGTAGATGTACTTGAAACAGTTTTGAAAACAGCAGGTACTGTAGGAATGGGCTTGCTCACTACGAAGTTAATGGGCGGAGCTGCTGTGGCCTCCAAAGGCAAAGCCTTATTGGGCGGTCTTCTTACACAAACTGCAACTAAAACAGTTGTAAACAATATAGATGCTATTAAAGCCTATGGCACTGCCATCATTCAAAATCTTTTTAGCAAGGCGAAATAATTATCGCTCCACAAATCTTTAAATAACAAATCCCGGTAATGCCGGGGTTTGTTATTTAAAGCAACTCATGATTTGGCCTTAAATTTTTCAAGGGCGTTTTTAGAGAAATTGCTTAATACCAATCTTCCGCTGATAGCCGCCCGCTGGCTTAATAACTCATCCCAGTGGCTCGCATCTTTCCAAAACGTTTTCTTCATTTCCGCCATGGCCTCGGGGTTTGATTGTGCAAGATGAGTACTCAGGCGTCCAATTGACTCATCCATATTCTCTGCATTTTCATGTAGCTCTGCAAAGAGTCCTTTCGTTTTGGCCCATTCACTGTTGCGCCACATGTGTCCGTCTATGGCAAGGGCACTAAATGCAGCACTCCCTATTTTTCGTTCTACCGCAGGGCCAACCACAAAAGGACCGATGCCCACTGCAATCTCACTAAGCTTAATGTCTGCACCTTTTACAGCGATGCTGTAATCTGCGGCTGCAGCAAGGCCAACGCCTCCTCCTACGCATTTGCCCTGCACCCGTGCAATTATAAACTTCGGGCACTTGCGCATGGCGTTAATTACCTGGGCAAAACCTGAGAAAAATGTAGTGCCTTGTGATTCGGTTTCAATCTTCATCAATTCATCAAAAGAGGCGCCTGCACAAAATGATTTATCGCCGGCGCTCCTCAAAATGATTACCCGGGTTTCCTGATGGGTGCCGGCAAAATGGATTTCGTGGGCAAGCTTTTCTAAAATTTTACTGGGCAGCGAATTGCTCTGAGGGTGGTAAAATTCAATACTGGTTATACCATGGTGAGTTTCTGATTTTACATATTCCATAAGAAAAGTATGTGCTGATGATGATTGTTATTCCGGTTGCTAAAAACTTAGGTTATCCCTTCAAAATTGGAGGGATAAAAGTAACACAAGGTTTATTTATTTTCTGGCTTATTTTTCATTTGCACCATAGTAAGAATGGTGGCTACACCTGCAATTTCGTCCAGAGCGTCCAGGATCTCCACGTACCACCTTACAATACCTTTGGGGATATCCTGGCCTTTTACAAAGTCCGTATCAGGATTTTTTTCCTTTAACTCCTGGGCCGTTTTTTCTTTACAGGTAAAACGTATGTAAATACTGTTTCCGGGGTAAACTGGTTTTGTAAACCGCAGCTCATCAATACCATAATTGAGCAATACCGGGTTTTTTTCATAGCTATCTACAAACAGACCTGCAGCAATGCTCATAATAAAATAGCCATGTGCAACCTGTTGGTCAAACATCGTTCCTTCAAAATCTGTTTGTGGAAGGTGTGCATAAAAATGATCGCCGCTGAGGTTTGCAAAGCTGGTGATGTCCTCTGCCGTAACCAGGCGCTTCTCTGTAACCAATTGATCGCCCACCAGCAGTTCTTCAAAATATTTTTTAAAGGGATGCATTTGGCTCGTGATGCCTGCAGCATAAGGCTGGTAAACATTGGTAATTGCCGTGATCATAGAGGGTGAACCCTGGATGGCGGTTCTTTGTAAATAATGTTTAACTCCCCTCAAGCCTCCCATTTCTTCTCCTCCGCCAGCCCGGCCGGGCCCGCCATGCACCAGCATGGGCAGTGGAGAGCCATGACCAGTACTTTCTTTGGCGCACTCGTTGTTTAACACGAGTATGCGACCATGGTGCGTGGCTGCACCCAATACGTAATCTTTAGCAATGCTGCTACTTGCTGTTATAATAGAGGAACACAAGCTGCCCTTCCCTTTCTTGCTCAGCATAATTAAATCTTCCATAGATTGGTAAGGCATCAGCGTGCTCACCGGGCCGAAAGCTTCTACATTATGTGGCTCTTCATTTTTAAAAGGAGCGTCGTTTCTTAATAAGATCGGGCTTAAAAAAGCACCCGCCTTTTCATCAGCATCAATCACCGCCACACTATCAAGCGAGCCATAAACTATTTGAGAGCTGGCGAGTAATTTTTGAACCTGCTGGCGCACTTCTTTTCTTTGTCCTTCGCCTGCCAGTGCTCCCATTCTCACATTTTCATTTGCAGGATTGCCAATGATTGTTTTTGCAAGTTCCTGTATCAATGCCTTTGACACATCTTCCATTTTATTTTCTGGCACAAAAATCCTGCGAACAGCAGTACATTTCTGACCAGCTTTTACAATCATTTCCCTTTTAACTTCTTTTATAAAAATATCCCACTCAGGCTGCCCGGGTACCACATCCATACCGAGCACCATACAATTAAGGGAGTCTGCCTCCATGTTAAAGGGCACCGACTCACCCAAAATAACGGGATGAGATTTTAGCTTTAGCCCCGTAGACGCAGAACCGGTAAACGTTACCACATCCTGCGAATTGGTATAACTGAGCATATCCCCGGCACTGCCACAAACCAGTTGCAATGATCCTTCGGGCAATATACGGGAAGCTATAATTTCCTTTACCACAGCTTCGGTAAGATAAGATGTAACAGTAGCCGGTTTTACTACCGCTGGCATACCCGCCATCAGGTTTACCGCAATTTTTTCCAACATGCCCCATACAGGAAAATTGTAGGCATTGATGTGAATTGCAACACCCTCTTTGGGTACCAAAATATGATGGCCCATAAAACTGTTGCCCTTGCTGAGGTTGATGGCATCGCCGTCCTGGCAAAAGGTTTCGTCGGGCAGTTTTCTACGCAAAGAGGCATTGGAAAACAAATTGCCTATACCTCCTTCTATATCTATCCAACTATCTACCCTGGTGGCCCCGGATTGAGCGCTGATGTTGTAAAATTTTTCTTTGTGTTCCATGAGGTGTAAGGCCAAAGCTCGCAGCATTCGCCCCCTTTCCTGAAAGGTCATCTTGCGCAACGCCGGGTTACCTTTTTCTCTTGCATATTGCAGCATGGCTTCAAAGTCTATACCTGCTGATGTTGCTATGGCAATGGGTTTCCCATTGATGGCATTGTACAGTTCTTGCCCTTCTCCATCACCTTCTATCCAACTCCCTGTTATATAGTTTCCTAATTTTTGCATGCTGCTGGTTTATCGGCTCAAATTTAGTCAATGAAAAGAATAAGAACTTTTTATATTGCGTAAGAAATAATTAAAAACCTGCTTCTACGAGTACATGACAGGGGAATATTTTTTATAAAATGATTTGATTAAAAAGATGAATATGGTAAAATTTATGCTGGCGGCTTCAATGCTACTTGCTGCATGTGGACCCACCAAAATGAATGACACTTGTAAAGGCGAGGCTAAAAAAGATTGCATTTGCACCATGCAGTATGACCCGGTATGTGGCTGTGATAAAAAAACTTACAGCAATGCTTGCGTAGCGGGGTGTGCCGGTGTAAAGTCTTTCGTAAAAGGAGAGTGCCCGGTTGAATAATTTATTCTAAGGTATTAAGGAAAACTGCCGGCAGTGATGTGTTACGTGTTTGTAATGGAGCAATATCCAATCTTCCAAATTTAGTAGGCCAAATACGGGGTGCATCGTCTGTTTGCCGGGTTGTTCGTTAAAATAGGTAAAAAAATGGTTGATGGCTTGCTGCAGTTGTTGCTTTGCTTGCTCTAAGCTGCTGGTTCTTACCGGTAATGGCTCCTCGCCAAGGATCTCCTTAGGTGCCAGGGTATTTTCCCTAAATTTTTTATCGCTGTATAAAAATTGTTTGTAAAGGGGGAGTTGATCTGCAGGAGTTACCAGGTTATAAATTTTTCTTTCAGTTGAAACATCGAAAAAGTCTTCTAAATGCTCCAGCATTTGTTGAGCATTCATCTTTCCCCATCTTGCAGGGGTATCTGCCCGTAAATTTGTGAGCGCAGGAATTAAACCTACTTCTAAAAGCAATCGTTTATCCTCGTTCATGTGCTGTAAAATAATGGCTTTGCGGCTTATAAATCTTGACACTGCTGTTAACCCATGCGAGCATCAATTTCTTTGCCTAGTGCCTGGAAAATATCATCGATACTGCCCTCACCCTTTACCATTACGACCTTGTCAAATTGCTGGTAATAATCAGCTACTGCAGCGGTTTTGTTATGATACTCGGTGATGCGGGCCCTGATGACCTGGTCATTTACATCGTCACTTCTTCCACTTGTTTCACCCCGTTTAATCAATCTCTTTACAAGTTCCTCTTCACTCACATCCATGGCAAGCATTACTGCAATGGATGTTCCTTTAAGTGCTAATAAATTATCAAGGGCCTCTGCCTGTGTAGATGTTCGGGGAAAGCCGTCAAATAAAAATCCTTTTGCTTGTGGGTTTTCGTCTAAGGCAGAACTGATCATACCTATTACTACTTCATCCGGCACCAGCTGGCCTTTATCCATAAAACTTTTTGCTGCCAAACCAAGCGCAGTTTGCCTGCTTATTTCAGATCGCAGCAAATCACCTGTACTAAGATGTTTCAAACCATAGCGAACGATTAGTTTTTCACTTTGCGTTCCTTTGCCACTTCCGGGAGGTCCAAACAGGATTAAATTGAACATATCTTCTATCTCTTATGTTTTAAGTTTTGGATTTGTTTCTTTACTACACAGCTACCAAAGATAACTAAGCATTTGTAATTAGTGTTTTTTTAGTGTTCGTGTTCAAAAATTAGTACTCAATTATTGTTTCTGCCCTATTTGTAGCCAGTTCATGGTAATAAAGTGCTTAACAAGTATTTTTGCAGAACTGAACTTTATTTAATCATATATAAATATTTTATATGGCCTCTAACAAACTCAGCCATTTGGCAGAAACACTTATCGGATCAGAAATAGTAAAGCTGGGCGGAGTCATTAAAGAAAAAATCAGGCAGGGAGATCATATTTATAATTATACTATCGGTGATTTCGACTCCTCGCAATTTCCTATACCGCAGGAGTTGGAACAGGAAATCATCAAGGCCTATCAAAGCGGCTTTACAACTTACCCAGCTGCTGATGGGGAGCTGGACCTCCGTATAGCAGTCAGCAATTTTATCAACAGCAAAGAAGGAATTGATTACAGCCCGCAGGAAATTTTAATTGCTGCTGGCGGCAGACCACTTATTTATGCCATCTACCGGGCTATTGTAGACAAGGGTGATAAAGTAATATATCCCGTGCCGAGCTGGAACAACAATCACTATGTGCATTTTACCGAAGGAGAGCATATCATGATAGAAGCCAGCCAGGAAAATAATTTTATGCCCACTGCAGAGCAAATGCGGCCTCACGTACAGGGCGCATCACTCATTGCAGTTTGCTCGCCACTGAACCCGACGGGTACAACATTTTCCCAACCAGAATTAGAACGCATTTGTGACTTAGTGATAGAAGAAAATGAACGAAGAGGACCCAGTGAAAAGAAGCTTTACCTTATGTACGATCAAATATACTGGACGCTTACATTTGGGGATACTGTGCATTTTAACCCGGTTTCGCTAAGGCCAAAGATGAAAGACTACACTGTTTTTGTAGACGGTATCAGTAAGGCTTTTGCTTCTACCGGCGTAAGGGTAGGTTGGTCTCTTGGCCCGGCAGAACTCATTGCAAAAATGAAGGCGATTAACAGCCACATAGGCTCCTGGGCTCCTATGGCCGAACAAAAAGCGGTTGCAAAATTTCTTAACAACGAAACTGCCGTTGACACCTATCTGCATTCCTTTAAAAAAGAAATTGAAACCAGGCTTTCCAGGATATTTGAGGGAATCCAGGATCTAAAAAAGGCAGGTTTTACGATAGATGCCATTTCTCCCCAGGCTGCTATTTACCTTGCGGTTCAATTAAACTTGGTGGGAAAAACTACGCATACCGGCCAACAACTGACAACGCAGGAAGAGGTAACAGCCTACATCTTAAATGAAGCAAAACTTGCCCTGGTACCGTTTTATGCTTTTGGTGCAGATAAGAAAAGTAGTTGGTACAGGTTGAGTGTGGGATGTTGTAAAAAAGAAGATATCAGTACGATGCTTGGATTGTTGGGCGAAGCCCTGGGTAAACTCCGTTAGTTCAGGTTATTTAAAAACACGAAAGGTTTTTCTTTACCACTACGAAGAAAATTTTTGATGTGGAAAGACTTAGATATTACCTTGTATTTGTTGAGGTCTAGTAACTCATGTGCTATCACAATATTATCCAGTTTCTCCACGGTATAAAGCAATTCGTGCAACAAGGAAACCTCCCGCTCCATGGCCTGGGCAGTCATCAATTCTTGTTTTAAAAGCACTAGAATGTCTCTGTTGGGGTTGCGCATTATTACAACTTTTTTGGCTTCTATTTATAACCTACCATTCCTTGCTTGTTCGGGCAGCCACAACCCGCCTTCTTAGACGAGGAACAACCTGCGAGTAGTAAACAAACGGACACTAAAAGCAAAGCGGATATTTTTTTTAAATGTTGCATAATTTTCTGGATACAAAATAAACTATTTTCACCCATTATTATTGTTCCCTGAAAATGAATGTAAGAAAAATTAACAATCATTCAAAAGGCATTAAGGTTTTAGTGGCTCCTTTAGATTGGGGCCTGGGCCACGCTACCCGTTGTATACCCATTATTTACACATTAATAGAAGCAGGAGCCACCGTTTTTATTGCTGGCGATGCTGCAACTGAAAATCTACTTAAAAAAGAGTTCCCCACACTTACATTTCTGCAGCTCAAAGGCTACCAGGTTACCTATTCACGATCTAAGAAAGAGTTTTTGAGTACGCTTTTTAGACAGATCCCCCGAATTGCGAAAACCATACATTACGAACAACAATGGTTGAATAATGTTGTAAAAACTCACAAAATAGATGCAATAATTTCAGATAACCGCTTTGGGCTTCACCACGCCAGCGTTGCCAGTGTCTACATTACCCACCAACTTTTTATTGAAACCGGAAAAAAGTGGCTCAATCTATTTACGCAAAAGATTCACTACCGGTTTATTAACCGTTACCAGCAGTGCTGGGTACCAGATGCTGCCGGACTGGTAAACCTTGCGGGTCGGTTGTCTCACCCGGCAAAATTGCCCCGTGTTCCTGTAAAATACCTTGGCAGCTTGTCAAGGTTTACCAAAAAGGAAGTGTCTAAAAGAATCCCACTACTCATAGTTTTATCTGGGCCAGAACCCCAGCGCAGCATTTTTGAAGACCTCGTTCTTGAGGAACTCCGGCACCTTAAAAACCCGGTGGTTTTGGTGCGGGGGCTGCCCATGGAGCCGGAAATTCCTTCAGCACCAGGCAATGTTACTATTTACAATCATTTACCCGGCGAAGCCTTGTGCAAGCTGGTATCAGAGTCAGAAATGGTATTGGCAAGGGCTGGCTACTCAACTATAATGGACCTGGCAAAGCTTCAGCAAAAAGCTATCCTGGTGCCTACTCCCGGCCAGGCAGAACAAGAATATCTTGCCAGCTATCTACAGGGGGAAGGTTTGTTTTACAGCTGCCAGCAGCAGTACTTTAACCTGACCATTGCCTTGCAAGAAGCCGAAAAGTTTTACCAAACACAGGCTCCGTTGGCCCTGGCATATCATGAAAATATTATAACAGATTGGGTGGAATCTTTGGCGAGCTTTAAGGCTTAGCAATAAATATTCCCCTGGCATTTTTATCATTGCTCCCCACTATGCCGTTGCTGCCTGCTGCATGAAAAAGAAGGTTCACCTTGCCACTAAGACTCTCTGTTTTTAAAATAATATCTTTAAAACTTATCTCTCCCTCACAAAAAATTAATTGGTCTATTTTATATTGTTGAATGCATGGATGGATATCATCCAGGTTACCAATGGCTGGCTCTCCATCTGGGTACAATGCGATGCGCCCTGCCAATAATAGCTGCGGGCATGCATGTTGTACCAGGCGAACACATTTGTCAAAAACAGGCTGGCTGGCGAGAATCGCCGTATTTGATGCGCCGGACTTCTTTATTTTTTTCGATGTCTTATTAAACGAGGCCAATACCTTGCTCAGCGAAATGGCTTTCTGTATTAGAAATACATTCCCCTTTTTTTCGCTGTAATGTTTTTTCACAAATAGCAACATCGCTCCATAAAAATGACGGTTGTAATCTGCAGATAATTTCTGCGTGCTTTCTCCTTTAAAGTGGAGGATGGTAGTGTGAGCAAAGTAAAAGTTAGCCATGCCTGCTTGCCTGATGCGATAGCTAAGGTCTACATCTTCGCCATACATAAAAAAATCTTCATCAAAGCCACCTGTGGCCGCAACTGCTTTTTTGCTGAGCATCATAAACGCACCTGCCAAAACCTCCACTTCGCTGGTTTGCTGTTGTGGTAAATGACCGGCATAATACCTGGCAAAAGTGGCAGAGGCAGGAAACAAATTTGCAAAGCCTGTCATCTTAAAAAAAGAGGTAGCCGGCGATGGAAAACCCCGTTTACTTTCTTTGAGAAAATTTCCGCTCCCATCTATCATTCTCACCCCAAGTGCGCCGCAATTTTTGTTGGTAGCAAAAAAGGCCAAACACTTTTCGAAACAATCTTCCGGCACGATAGTATCCGGGTTTAAAAATAGAACATGTTCACCCCCGGCCTCGTGCAATACGCTGTTGCTGGCTTTACCAAAGCCATCATTGGCTGTGTGCCATTTAAAAATTACCCCCGGAAATTTAGCTGGTAAATATTCTCTGCTGCCATCTGTAGAACAATTGTCTACCACGAATATTTCGGCAGTTATGTTTGCACAGGCCTTGCTAACCGAATAGAGGCATTGCTCCAGAAAGTATTTTACGTTATAGTTTACTATGATGATGGATAATTGCAAACTGCTCTCTTATTTGAACATGATTTACCAGGATTTTCCCTGGCCTTTGAGACCGAAGATATTAAACTTGGTGAAGGAAAGGAACGATATAAATGAAGGTATTATTTTTAAGATTTGTAGATTCAGTATACGCTTCCAGGATTTCACCTTTCGCCTTTGACTTTTCACTTTTCCGTCCATGTTGCGCCTAACGCTTCGCCTTAAGCCGTACACCTTATCTTTGCCGCATGCTAAAAACAACCCTACTAAATGCTATGCAGGCAGGAGCCGCACAACTACAACATTATTTTAATGGAGATTTTAAAATATCCAACAAAGAAGGCATGAATAACCTGGTTACTGAAGCCGATCATGCGGCCGAAAAAGCCATAATAGATGTGATTCAAAAAGAATACCCTGATCATTTTATTTTGAGTGAAGAAACCGGTGAAATTATTACCAACAGTGCGTATAAATGGATCATCGACCCCATTGATGGTACGGTTAATTTTGCCAATGGTATTCCTCTTTGCTGCGTAAGTATAGGTTTAGAAAAAGACGGAAAAATGATTTTGGGAGCTGTGTATGCACCATTACTAAACGAATTGTATGTAGCCGAAAAAGGCTGTGGGGCAACCCTCAACGATAAAAAAATATCTGTTAGCAGCAAAACTGAGTTAATAAAAAGTTGCCTTGTTACCGGCTTCCCTTACACCTATCTAAACAGCCCAAATGGACCCCTGGAGGTTTTTGCAAAATTGGTAAGGCAGGGAATTCCTGTAAGAAGACTGGGAAGTGCTGCCATTGATCTTTGCTGGGTAGCTGCCGGAAGATTTGATGGTTTTTATGAGCATAAACTCCAGGCATGGGATAGCTCTGCCGGATTTTTATTAATTGAAGAAGCAGGAGGAAAAGTGACCGATTTTGAAAGTGATATTTATTCACCTTATCAACCTCACATCCTGGCTACCAACGGGCACATTCATGAAGAATTACGAGCGGTAGTGAATGGTGGTGAAGTGAAAATTTAAAAAGAAATACACTGCAGTTACGGACTGCATTTCAAAAATAACAGTCATGGAACAGAGAACAGAAATATCATCATTGGGAGAGTTTGGTTTGATTGACCATTTAACTCAAAACAATGAAACAAAAAATGCATCCACCATTGTAAGTGTAGGAGATGATGCCGCCGTAATCGATCATTTCGGCAGGCAAACGGTGGTTTCAACCGATTTGTTATTGGAAGGCATTCACTTTGATTTGTCTTATACGCCTTTAAAACATCTTGGTTATAAAAGCATCATTGTAAACCTGAGTGATATTTATGCCATGAACGCAGTACCCACGCAGGTATTGATCAGCATTGGTTTTAGCAACAGGGTTAGCCTGGAAGCATTGGAGGAATTTTATGCAGGTGTATATGCCGCTTGCGAAGAACATGGCGTAGACCTGGTAGGTGGCGATACCTCCACTTCTCAAAAAGGTTTGGTGATAAGCGTTACAGCCATTGGAGAAGTCGCTCCCGACCGCTATGTAAAACGCAGTGGTGCTTTACCCAATGATTTAATTTGTGTAAGCGGGGAATTAGGCGGCGCCTTTCTTGGCCTTACGCTTTTGGAAAGAGAGAAAAAAATATTCGAAACCACCGGTGCCCAACCCGACCTGGAAGGACAATCTTACATAGTAGGCCGGCTGTTAAAACCAGCAGCAAGAAAAGACATCATTGAATATTTTGCTGAGGCAGATTTTAAACCAAGCGCTATGATGGACATTAGCGATGGGTTAAGCAGCGATATCATGCACATCTGCAAAGAAAGCAATACAGGCTGTGTGTTGTATGAAGATAAACTGCCGCTGAATGATGACGCAAAAGCATTTGCTTACAACTTACAGTTAGATCCAACTGCCTGTGCTTTGAGTGGCGGAGAAGATTACGAACTCCTCTTTACCGTTTCGCAGGCCGATTATGAAAAAGTAAAAAACAACCCCGGCATTTCAGTGATTGGTTATATAACCGAAGCGGCAGAAGGAAAACATTTGATAACCCGTGGGGGAAACAAACATGCATTGGTGGCGCAGGGTTGGAATCATTTGAAATAAGCCACCTATT
This sequence comes from Chitinophagaceae bacterium, assembly GCA_031425715.1. Classification (GTDB taxonomy): domain Bacteria; phylum Bacteroidota; class Bacteroidia; order Chitinophagales; family Chitinophagaceae; genus Ferruginibacter. The sequence goes on from JANPJW010000020.1 coordinate 22,241, forward strand.
AATTTTTTATCTTCTTCAATATGAGTATTGACCTGTTACAAACGGTAGACATTATTGAGATAATGGAGAATTACATAGAAAAGATAAGGCCTCCTGAAGATATGAGGCAACAGCTTGACATCTCCTATAAAATTGAAGGGCAGAGCATAATCATTTTTGAAATTAGGCAGCGCTGTGATAACCCTACGGAATTTATGGAATGCTGTGTTGCCAAAACTACTTTTATTAAAACACAAAAGGTTTGGAAGATATTTTGGATGAGAGCAAATTTAAAGTGGCACAGTCTTGAGCCTCATCCTGAGGTGAAGACACTTCATGAGTTTGTTCAAATAGTAGATGCAAATGAATTTGGGTGTTTTTGGGGTTGATTCAAATCGCTTTCAATTATTTCACATCAGCAAGTTCAAATCCGGCTGGGCGTACTTATATACTTTAAAATAAATAGTCGTTTTGGTTTGGTTTACTCCTTCAATTTTTGAAATCTCATTTACAAAATGCACCAGGTGATCATTATCCCTGCACATTACATCCACCTCCAAGTCATAATCACCTGAAGTCATTGCCAAAAAACTTACTTCTTTAAATTTTGCAATGCTTTGCGCAACCTTTTCTTTTAAGGTAGCAGGTCGTACATACACCGCTATATGTGCATAGGAATGAAATCCTACTTTGTCCGGGTCTACTCGTCCAATGATGTTAACCGTACCATCTTCAATCAATTTATTTACTCTTGTACGAATAGTACCAACCGATACTTTCAGCTTATCTGCCATCACGGTAAAACTCATTCGCCCGTCCTGCTGAAGGCAGGAAAGAATCGTAAAATCAAGATCGTCTAAGGCTATATTATTTCTTTGCATAAAAATGTATGAGACAAAATTGCGGCTTTTAAATAAAATATCAATCAATCTGATGGTTTATAACTAAAATATTTTTATTTTCAATACTTACTTTTTACAATAATTACAGAATATGAAATATCCTGCTATTCAAAATTACATCAACGGACAGTTTGTAAATGCGGCTACCAACAGAACCATGGAAGTAATCTCTCCGGTGGATGGTAATCATCTTTCCACTGTTCCCATGTCTTCTTCCAAAGATTTGGATGACGCCGTTAAAGCAGCCAAGGCAGCTTTTCCTGCCTGGAGCAAAACACCCATTAAAGACAGGGTGCAGGTTTTCTTTCGCTATAAATATTTACTGGAAAAACACTTAAAAGAACTGGCAGAATTGTGCAGCGAAGAAAATGGAAAATTGTATGGCGAATCTGTTGCAGAAATTGAAAAGTGTATAGAGTTGACAGAGTTTGCTACTTCCCTGCCACAATTGGTTACAGGCGAAGTATTGGAAGTAAGCCGGGGTGTTGAATGCCGAACAGAACATGTAGCGTTGGGTGTGGTTGCTTCCATTGTACCTTTTAATTTTCCGAGTATGGTTCCCAACTGGACCATACCAAACGCTATTGCCCTTGGCAATTGTATGATCATTAAACCTTCAGAAAAAGTGCCTTTGAGTTGCGGACGCCTGGCAGAAATATTAAAAGAAGCCGGCTTGCCCGATGGTGTATTAAATATTATTCACGGCGATACAGAAATTGTAGAAGCCATTTGCGACCATCCGGGTATTGAGGCCGTTTCATTTGTTGGTTCTACCAAGGTTGCCAAGATCGTTTACCAACGGGCCACACATAATTATAAAAGGTGTTTGGCTTTAGGTGGCGCAAAGAATCATTTGATGGTTTTACCCGATGCCATTCCCGGCATGACCGCCCAAAACGTAGCTGCCTCTATGAGTGGCTGTGCCGGCCAGCGTTGTATGGCTGCCAGCGCTATGATTGGAGTGGGAAATGTGGACAGCATCGTTGATAAGATATGCGATGAAGCAAGGAAAATTATTCCGGGTGAAAACCTGGGGGCCGTTATCAGTAAAGAAAGCAAAGAAAAAATTGAACGATATATTGGTGAAGCCGAAAGAGATGGTGCAAAGGTTTTAGTAGATGGCCGCAATGCAACAGTTGCGGGTAAGGAAGATGGCTATTATGTAGGCCCCACCGTAATTGATTTTGTAACGCCAGAAATGAGTGTTGCCAAAGAAGAAATTTTTGGGCCTGTAATTTCCATCATGCGCACCAACACCGTTGATGAAGCACTGGCCATAGAAAATGCCAACCCTTATGGCAATGCCGCCAGTGTATTCACGCAAAATGGTGGCATGGCCCGTTATATTATTGACAGAGCAAGTGCCGGTATGATTGGCGTAAACGTGGGTGTGCCCGTGCCTCGGGAACCATTCAGCTTTGGCGGATGGAACGAAAGCAAATTTGGAGTGGGTGATATTACCGGTAAAAGCTCCATAGAATTCTGGACTAAGTTAAAGAAGAGTACGACTAAGTGGAATGCGGAGGCTGGAGTGAATTGGATGAGTTAGGAGGAGCCCCTGTCCCCTAAAGGGGAACTCAGGTCGTTACTGAATTTTTTACAATCAAGTTGCATATTAATTTGAGGCAAGCCAATTAAAATAAAAATTATGTCAGAGACAAAAATTGCTCCCAAGTCATCAGAGTCCAAAAGCTCACCTTCAGGGGCGGGGGGGCAAATTGTGCAGGACAACCTGGATTATACCTTGTTTTCGTGGAGCAAACAAAAAGGCCAAAACCCTATTGCAGTAAAATATGCCGAAGGGGTGTACCTATACGATTACGATGGCAAACGCTACATAGATTTTAGCAGTGGCTTGATGAATGTGAATATTGGTCATGGCAATCAGCGTATAACTGATGCCGTGGTAAAACAAATGCAGGAGGTTTCTTATGTTACACCAAGCTGCGTAACAAAGGTTCGTGGAGACCTTGGCAAGAAGCTCGCAGAAATTTGCCCCGGCGATTTAAACAAAGCGTTCTTCACTATTTGTGGTGCAACCTCTATTGAAAACGGCATTAAACTGGCCAGGCTATACACCGGCCGTCATAAAATATTAACCCGCTATCAATCTTATCATGGATCCAGCAATGGCGCTATGACAGCCAGTGGCGATCCCCGCAAGTTGGCTGTTGACAGTCAGCAGGCACCCAACTTTGTTCACTTCGATTTACCTTATTTATACCGCTGGGAATATGGCGAAGAAAATTTACTGAAAGAATCTGTTACAAGCCTGGAGCGGGTGATAGCCTATGAAGGTCCCGCTAATATTGCCGCTATTTTATTGGAAGGAGAAAGTGGTTCATCAGGTTGCCTGCAATATCCAATTGGTTATTTAAAAGCAGTAAGGGCATTGTGCAATCAGCATGGCATCTTATTAATTATAGATGAAGTCATGAGTGGTTTTGGAAGAACAGGTAAATGGTTTGGTTTCGAAAATCATGGTATCATTCCCGACATGATTGCTATGGCAAAAGGCTTAACCTGCGGCTACCTGCCTTTTGGTTACCTGATGGTGAGTGATACCATTGCAGCAAAATATGATGATACTGTTTTGTCATTGGGCCTCACTTACTCTGCACACCCGGTAGCCTGTG
>JANPJW010000021.1:0-24490 GCA_031425715.1 Chitinophagaceae bacterium
ACAATATGAAGAACAGGGCAATGGAATTGCATGGTATACTCACCATAGAATCCCTGGCTGGTAAAGGCACCAGCACGCTGTTAAATATTCCACTTTAATTTCTATCAGCCTGGCTGCCACTGATTATTTTTTTTCGTAATAAATAAGAAGACTTTGTAAATTAGTGAATGCTTAAAGCCACCTGCTTATCGATTTTACCAGCCTTCGCTCTGTGTGGTTTTGCTACCGCACAAAATGGACCAACCGATTCGCTGATTCGCCTTTTATATAAATCTGCGGAGGATACCAATAAGGTGCACCTGTACTGGAAAACAGGAGTCTCTCTCCTTAACCAGGATGCCCCCGCAGCTGTTCCTTATTTCAAAGAGGGAGCTGCACTTGCCACGAAGCTTGGATTTATTTCTGGAATGGAGCGTTGCAACAACGCCACTTCGCTTGCATTTTCTTATCATGGAAAATATGACTCCGCTCTCGTTTACATTAACTATGCCGTACCCTTTGCTATTAAAGCCGGTAATATCAAAAGACTGGCTTTGGCGTATCTAAACCGTGCAGATGTGTACACTAACTTGCAAAATTTTAGCGCAGCTTTAAAAGATTGTGATACCGCCATTACTTATGCCGAAAAGGGAAACAATAAAGATGGCCTTGGTAGGATTCATAGTATTGTGAGCGACATTTATGCTACCCTAAAACAGTATCCGCAAGCGATTACAAGCTTAGAAAAATCGAATCAATTTTTTGAACAGGTGAATAACAGGCAGATGATAGCCATGAACTATTCTGAGAAAGCCGAAATATATGTTGCCTTAAATGAGATAGAAAAAGCCATTCCCTATTTTACAAAAGCTATTTACCTGGCTGATAGCCTGGGCGACATCGAAAATCTTTCTGCCTATAATGGCGGCCTGGCAGAGGCTTATGCTAAAGTGAAAAATTTTTCGGCAGCTGAAGCTGCTGCCAGGTTAGGCCTAAAGTATGCCAGGCAAACAGGCGATGTAAAGCAAGAGGCTGTGATGTATGATAATTTGTGCAACCAGCAAATGTTGCAAAATAATTTTACGATCGCAACCGAATATGGCCTCAAAGCATATACTATTTTTAAAGCTGAAAAAGATCTGTTGCGGGAACAGGCTGTTGCCAGCACCCTGGCAGAAGCGTTTTATAAAGCAGGGAATACTTCTGCTGCTTATGAATATTTGCGTATTAGCAGCGATTTGAGTGACAGCCTCGTAAGGCAACAATTTAGCAGCGAGACAGCCAGCTTGCAAACAGCATTTGAAGTAAAGCAAAAAGACAAGGAAATAGAGCTGCTCAATAAAAACCGGGAATTGCAAAAGCAAAAATCACAAAAGCAACAGTTGCTTATGCTGGGTGCTTTGTTATTGGCAGTACTTGCCATACTAGGTATAGGTTTGTTGATGAACAGGAATAAACTGCGCCAGCGTATGAAAGAACTCGAACTGCGCAACCAGATTGCTGCAGACCTGCACGATGAAGTAGGGAGTTCTCTGAGTAGCATTCTTATGCTAAGCCAGATGGCCGCCGGGCAACAGGGCACTGATGAAAAACACAACGATATACTGGCCAGGATGGGTACCAATGCAAAAGAAACAATGGACCGGATGGGTGATATCGTTTGGATGATAAAACCCGGCGAAACCGAGGCTGGCAGTTTAAAGCAGCGCATAGAGAGTTTTGGTTTTGAGATGTGCGGCAACAAAAATATTGAGGTAAAAATGCAGTTGGATGACCTGGAAAAAATGAGGTTAAATATGGAGCAACGAAAAAATATTTACCTGATATTTAAGGAGGGATTAAACAATGCAGTTAAATATTCTGAAACAAAAAAAATAGAAATATCCACCAGTTTTCAAGACAGCATACTATGTTTAATAATAAAAGATTTTGGAATAGGGTTTAATAAAGCTCTGATAAAAAACGGAAATGGATTGGATAACATGCATCACCGTGCTAAGGATTTGAATGCAGTTTTAGATGTTTCCTCTACTCTTAACCAAGGCACCACTTTGTTATTAAAAGTGCCGGTTTAGTAAGTAACCCTAATTCGCTATTGCAAACAGCAGATATTTTACAACCTTTGTAAAAATAATTATCCTTGATAAGAGTCAGCATTTTTGAAGACAATAAACATTTGCGGGAGACTTTCCAGTTCCTCCTAAACAATGCTGAAGGATTTACCTGTGCGGGCGCCTACCCGGATTGCAGGGATATGTTGGAAAATATTTCAAACAACTTATGCGATGTGATCCTGATGGATATTGAAATGCCGGGAATGAATGGTATAGAAGCTACCCAACTTATAAAAGAAAACTTTCCCGAAATCAATATTTTAATTCAAACAGTATTTTTTGAAGACGACTATATTTTTGATGCTATTTGCGCCGGCGCATCAGGCTATATTTTAAAGTCTACTACACCCGATGGCTACCTGGATGCTATTAGAGAAGTGCAGGCAGGCGGCTCGCCTATGACAGCCGGTATTGCACGCCGGGTATTGCAACAATTTAAAACAAATATGCAACCACAGGCAGTGCCCAACCAATATGGCCTTACCACCCAGGAAAAAAAAATATTGCAGTTATTGGTAGATGGTAAAAGTTATAAAATGATTGGCAGCGAACTTTTTATTGCCACCGATACGGTTAAAGCACACATCCGCAATTTATATGCTAAGCTACAGGTACACTCTGGTACCGAAGCAGTCTCCAAAGCCCTCAAACACAGGATCGTTTAAAACAGCGAACAGATGTTGTGACTTCCTCTTATGTCGGTAACTGCGTTCGCACTTATTCGACTTTCAAAGGCACTTTCCAATCTCGTATAGTCATTAAGGCAATCTCATGGGTCGCCGAAAGTTCAATGCCACAAACAACTTCTTTCTTATCGTAAATAAAAATCTCACCCTATTTCGCTAATGTTTTTTCTTCATCAGGTTTAGCTAAAAGGTTACGATACGCAGTTTGGTGCATGGTCTTTGCGCAGGGCTATTCAAAAATACTTGGAAGATCCACTGGCAGAAGAAATTCTGAACATGAATGTGAAGTGTGGTGATACGTTAATTGCTGAGTTAGATAAGGAGGCTGGTTGAATCCACTTTAAGTTAAAAGATCAACTAAAGAATAAAGAGAAGAAATCGGAAGCATAGAAAAGAATCTTGGTTTTACAAAATAGGGCCCTGAATATTTCAGGACCCTAACTACTTTACTACCTTTTTATAAACATCTTATTGAAGCAGAATTATTTTTTGAGACATATTGATCTCCTCACTTTGTATTCTCACAAGATAAGTACCCTTGGCAAAATTATTTAAAGCGGGGAGTTTCAAAAGATTTTCACCGACATTTATTGGAAGGTTGGTTTTACTTACCAGATTCCCGAGGTTGTTAAAAATCAATATATCTGCCGTTTCTTTTTTATTGGAAAGATAGCTGAACCATAGGTCCCCGTTAGATGGATTGGGATACAAAAGTCCACTTATGTTTCCTGGCTTTGCTTTTTTCAGCAAGCATACATTGCTGTACTTTGTTGCACCATTTTTACCGTTAATCTTTACACGATAAAATATGATATCGGAAGAAATCAAATCAGCAGCATGTTCAAATCCGAAACTAGCATTTCCTCTGGCATCACCAGCTGGCACGGTTGACAATGGGAAGAAACCGCTGTTGTTAGTGCTATACTCCAGTTCGTAGTTGTCAACCTCCTGGTTGTTACTTGCGGTCCAGCTTATTTTATGTTTACCCGAAGATGCGTCAGCTTTTAGGTTAATGATGTTGGCCTCCAGCACTGCGCATGTGTTTGCAAATAGAATTGTGACCGAATCAATAGACGATGGGACACAGTTTGTATTCGATTTTTGTCTAACGTAGTACGTGCCGGGCGCATCAACGTTTATAACTGGTCCCACGTTTGAACCAACGATATTTCCATTAAGCGTAGTCCAGGTGTACACGAAATTAGGATTGGGATTCACAACATATAACTGTGTTACCGGCATCGTACCACAGAAGTAGGTAAGATAGGTGAAAGCCTCTACCGGCGGGTAGTCGAAAAATTTAAATGGGGCTTCAAAATCTTTTAGCTCGGCCGTAAAGGACGTAGAAGACCTGGTTTTAACAATTACCCTTATAAATGCGGGATCGCATGCATCCTGGTTATAGTTTACAGGTTCTATTCCCAGTTTAGTAAGGTTGACTGAAAATTCAAGAAACTGACCGGGAATATAATTGTCTACTATTGCATTATTATCCCTAACCACTTTAAAGGGACCTCCCCAGGTTAATGGTACGGTCGTTTGCAAACCAGTGTAAAAATTTCCTGCAGTCTTTGGTCGGATATTAGCATAGCCATACATGGCACCCGAGCCATCGCCATCAAACTGTCCTCCCCAATTAAAAGATGCTGGTGTGATGCTAAGCATAGAACGATGCACCCAGATCCTTGCTTCTACCAGGGATATGGAACTGCTGCTAAATTCTGATGTGAAAATGATATCGCCGGGAGCGCTTATTTTTCCTGCAGCATCAAACTGCCAGGCAGTGTGGCCTGCGTTGGGTCCATAACCAGAGAATGTTCCTGTCGTTTTGTTGTAATTGATATCGGTTTGGTATAACTCAAAATCAAAGAACCTGTTGCCGGTTGTATTTTCTATAGATACACCTGCAAACAACCAGAGAGAATCTGAAACGTTCGGGCCTGCTCTGCGCACGTGAATCATAGCTTCCAGGATGTCGTTTTTATCCGGAATGGATTGAGACACTGGGGTTGTCCACATGGCAGGACTCATGCCGTTTTTATTACTTCCTGAGGCAAATACGGTAGAGTCATCTCCGTGATAGTCCCTGTAGTACACAGCATCTAGCACAATTCTATTGTTTAGAACTGTAAATGCAGGATAGGCCATTCTTTTTGCAAACGAGGAATTCCTGGAGGCCGGGTTAGAAAAATACCCAGCTACTATAGCTGCTGCGCCATTGGTATCAATTACTCCCCTCCCGGTGCCTGCATAGCCGTTGTTGAACCAATCATCTACTGCGGGGGTGGTGGTGTTGTTATAATAGTTAGCACTTAGGTCTGCTTCTACACCGAAATTAGCCCTTACGGTTGCCACTACAATTTGTGCAGAAGACACCTGGCAACCGCTTATTATGATAAGCGTTTGTAAAATTTTTTTCATAAGTGGACAGTTGTGATGATGTCAAATATTATATCATTACTGTCACACTATTCTATGGTGGTACTATGTATACCCGATGTAATGCTGGACCGGCCGTCGGTCAATACCGCAATCACCCTATAATTTATAAATCCAGGCGTTACAGCTTGATGGGTAAACTTCACAATGTTTGCACGAGTAGCAAAGGTTACTCCCAAAGTACTCCAGTTAGAATATTCGTCGTTGGGGTCTTCATAGGTACATTGTATTTCATAATGATCTATACCAATGCTGGTGGTCATGCTCCACTGAAGTGCATAACCGGACTTGCCTTGTTTGTGCCCGAAGGAACTCAAATGCGGTAACAGTTACAGACTTGGTAGGAGGCACAAAATCGGGAGTGAAAGCATTGCTGTTAAATGCAAGGATGAGGCAGAAGCCCAATAGAAAGTTTTTCATAATCTTGGTTTAAAGGTTTTATTAAAATTTTTAAGCAAATCTTTTTCTCGTTTATCACTAAACGAAACCTTTGTTTATACGGAATTGGATGGATGGATAAACGATTAGCTCCATATTGTAAGAAATATTGTTTGCTAAGGCAAATTGTTATTGACAACACATTAAAACGAAATGTGTATAATGTTGTTACAGGCCTAAACTTCATTTTGTCATCCATCATTTTTAAACCATTTTTGCAATGCAATGGCAAAAAAGATAATAATTACGATAGATGGATGGAGTAGCTGTGGCAAAAGCACACTGGCCCGGCAACTAGCCAAGGCTTTAGGGTATGTGTACATAGATAGTGGCGCAATGTACCGGGCCATCACTGTCTATTTTTTGCGCAACCATGTAGATTGGACAGATACGGCAGAAGTGGAAGAAGCATTGAAACATATTCGCCTTTATTTTGAATACAATCCCAAAAGTGAGCAATCCGAAATATTTTTAGGTGAGGAAAATATCGAATATATGATCCGGGATTTGGTGGTGGCAGAAAAGGTGAGTGATGTAGCAGCTATTGCAGCAGTGAGAACCTGTGCGGTGGCACAGCAGCAAAAAATGGGCGATAGAAAGGGGATTGTAATGGACGGCAGAGACATAGGTACAACCGTTTTTCCACATGCCGAACTTAAAATATTTATGACTGCTACCATTGAGGTTAGGGTACAACGAAGATTTGCAGAGATGGTACTAAAAAATCCTAACACTACCATCGGGGAGGTAAAAGCCAACCTTGAAATGAGAGATCATATAGATTCTCACAGGGAAGTGAGCCCGCTGCGGCAGGCAGAAGATGCCATTCTATTAGACAATACAAATATCAGTATGGAAGAGCAACTGGATTTTGCCTTGAAACTGGTGGCCAAAGTTTTAAAATCTCATGCAAACAAGGAAGCTGCGGTAACCAATAAAGTTTCGGACTTATAAATAGCGGCAATTTTTTCAATCACTTTTTCTACCACTGCATCGGGGCAACTGGCACCACTGGTGATTAATATTCTGGCCGGCTTGTGCAAGGGTAAATAATGTTGCGTTTCTCGTTCCACCCCAAGATGCATATCAAAATGTAAAATACTTTCGCCAGAAATTATTTTGGATGCATCATTAATAAAATAAGTCGCCAGTTTTTCTTCGCATAATTCTACAAGGTGGCTGGTGTTGCTGCTGTTGTAACCGCCCACCACTATTGCAAGGTCTGCGGGTTGCTCCAGCAAACCTACCACTGCAGATTGGTTGTCGTTGGTGGCGTAGCAAAGGGTATCCTTTGTATCTGCAAATCTTTCCTCCGCATTATTCGCATCTAGTTTGTAATGCGCTACCATCACACTTTTTAAGAAGTCGGATATGGCTTGCGTATCGCTGGCAAGCATGGTTGTTTGATTTACGACGCCAATTTTTTGTAGGTCTGTTGATACGTCAAAATTGTCGGAATACCTGCCTTTAAATTCTTCGTAAAATTGGGAAGGAGATTTTTCTCCAGTGATAAATTTAGCAAGATTCTCAGCCTCCTGCATATCGTTTACAACCACCGATGGAGTATTGGCAGAAGCATGGGAAAAGGTAGCCCTTGTTTCCTCATGCGACGGTTTACCATGTACGATTACAGAATAGTTGTTTTTTGCAATTTGCTCACTGCGGTTCCATACCTTTTCTACAAACGGGCAGGTGGTATTGTATTGATGTGTGGCTATTCCTTTTTGTATAAGAATATTTTCCATGGCAAGGGTGGTGCCAAATGCCGGAATAATTACAATGTCTTCGCCTGTAACTTCATCAAGCGAAACCAATTCATTTCCCTTCGTATCGTGCAAAAACTTCACACCTCGTTGCAGTAAATCTGCGTTTACTTGTGGGTTGTGAATCATTTCACTCAGCAGGAAAATTCTTTTACCAGGGTTTTCATCTACAGTTCTAAATGCAATTTCAATGGCGTTTTCCACACCATAGCAAAAACCAAAATGCCGGGCCAGGTAAATTTGCACCGGCCCTAGGTCGAGCAGGGTAGGGCTAAAGTCTTTCTTCATCTTATCTTCCTGCTTACGCCGCTGCTTGATGGCTGAAATTAGAGAACTGCGATATGTAAAAGGTATTGTAAATTGCTTCATCGTATGTTATAATCCGCAAAGGTACAGGGTTGTGCTTATACCCACAACCAGGCATCTTTAAAGCAATTAAATATTTTTACATTGACAACATTTCAACCAGCCTCCTTCCTCGCCTCTTCAAATATTTACGCCGTGAACCTCAGGCAATATTCTGAAGAGGGAACCTTTAACGCTTTTGCAAAACATTTGCCCCGGCTGAAAGATATGGGAGTAGAAATACTGTGGTTTATGCCTATACACCCCATCGGTATTAAGAACAGGAAAGGTAGCCTTGGCAGTTATTATTCTATCAAAGACTTTACAGATGTGAACCCGGAATATGGGGACAGGAATGATTTTAAAAATTTAGTAGAATCTGCTCACGCAGCGGGCATGAGAGTGATTTTAGACTGGGTGGCCAATCATGCTGCCTGGGACAATGTATGGGCTACATCCAACCCTGATTTTTTTGAAAGAGATGAAGCCGGGAATTTTAAAGCACCCTACGATTGGGAAGATGTAATTCAAATAAACCACCGCAATGAACAGGAGCAACAGGCTATGATTGATGCCATGAAATATTGGGTTACTAATTTTGACATTGATGGTTTTAGGGCCGACCTTGCTCACCTTACCCCGTTGCCATTCTGGATTAATGCCAGAACACAATTGACAGCAGTAAAACCAGGTCTTACCTGGCTTGCAGAAACAGAAGATATTCCCTACCACCAGGCATTTGATATCAGTTTTACCTGGAAGTGGATGCATGCTGCCGAGGCCTTTTGTAAGAGAGAAAAAAATCTCGATGACTTGCTGGAAGTACTGCAACATTATGTAAAAGATTTTCCTGCAGAAGCCATGCGAATGTACTTTACCAGCAACCACGATGAGAACAGCTGGTGCGGCACCGAGTATGAAAAGTATGGTAAATGGGCCGCAGTATTTGCAGTGTTTAGCTGCACCTGGCATGGTATTCCATTGGTTTATACCGGCCAGGAATTACCTGTTACAAGACGCCTTCATTTTTTTGATAAGGATACCATAGAGTGGACAGGAAACCCAGGTCTGCATCAATTTTATAAAACATTGTTGACACTCCGTAAAAGCAATCAAGCAATGGCAGCAGGGCTGCAAAGCTACCCGCAATTTATACATGGAGAACCGGGCAACAAAGCCCTGGCCTATGTGAGAAGATATGCAGATAGTGCGGTGATGGTTTTCTTAAACATGACGGACGAGCCATTGCAGTTCAACTTTGAGGTAGGTGAGGATGAGGCCGTTTACCGGGATGCATTTACAGGTGCCACTCATATTGTCAACCGGCAAAGTTCCGTTATGCTGCCTCCTGCAGGTTACCTAGTATTGGAAAAGTGATGAAGTTAACACATAAAAAAAGTCCCGGTTTTGCCGGGACTTTTTAGTAAAAAATGATAGTGATTAATTTCCATCTGATTCAAGGCTAACCGGGTATTCGTACAAGCCCTCGTAGCCGGGATAAAACCCACTGATGGTAACTGTCTTTTTATTGGAAACCGCCTGCTTCAATTCTTCTAAAGAAGCTATGTTTTTGTCATTCACTTTTAAAATAATAAAGCCGTCTTTCATCCTGGTTTGGTCGTTCAATACACCATCCTTAATCTTTTTCACAATCACACCACCCGTTACTCCAAACTCTTTTGCTTTTTTTGATTCAAGGGTTACGAGGTCTGCGCCCAGCACATCTACTGTAGCATCTAACTTTACAACATCGTAATTACCAGCTTTGTTTTGCAGCGTTACTACACTACTCATATCCTTATCGTTGCGTACATACACCACAGTAACTTTATCGCCTGGCTTGTAACGGCTCACTTGCTCTTGCATTTCTGCGCCGCTGATAACTGAAACTCCATTGATGCTTTTAATAACATCGCCTTTACGAAGCCCTGCTGCCGCCGCACCGCCACCTGCAGTGGCATCTTGTACATAAATTCCAAAAGCATTGTCCGGGATTCCACGGCTTTTCTTTTCCTCATTCGTCATATCGCTCGCATTGGCATATTGAATACCGAGATAAGCTCTTTGTACTGTACCAAATTTGATAATATCATCCACTACTTTCTTCACGATATTAACTGGGATAGCATATGAATAGCCGGAATAGTAACCGGTAGGAGAAGCAATGGCAGAGTTAATGCCAATGAGCCTTCCGTCTGTGTTTACCAACGCTCCGCCGCTGTTTCCGGAGTTCACGGCTGCATCTGTTTGAATAAACGATTCCACAGCATTTCCCCTATCCCCACTTCTATCTTTGTTCAACCCCAGGCTGCGTGCCTTTGCGCTGATGATACCGGCTGTTACAGTAGTTTCCAGGTTCAAAGGATAACCAATAGCCATTACCCATTGACCCACTTTTACATCGTCAGAATTACCATACACAAGGTAGGGTAGTGCTGATGCTTCTATTTTGATTACAGCAAGGTCGTAAGCAGGATCGCTACCAATCACTTTTGCTTTGTATGTTTTTTTATCGCTGAGCGTTACCATAATCTCATCCGCCTGTTGCACCACATGGTTGTTGGTTACGATGTATCCGTTATCGCTAATAATTACTCCCGAACCAGATGCTCTCTGCTCTGGTATAACACCGGATCTTGGACCAAAAAACTGGTTGAACATGTCGTCATCCAGTAGATCGCCAAAAGGATTTCTTTGAGTGCGGGGCAGACTGTTAGTAACCTGCTTTGCGTTTGTCTTCGTCTTAATGTGCACCACTGTTGGAGTTGCGGCCTGTGCAGACTGCACAAAGTCTGGCCCATTGCCGCCCGGCTGACCACCGTCCAAAAGGCCGGTATACTTATAGTTGCCCGGCATAGCGCCAGGTTGTTGCCCCGCATAGGAGTTATCAGTCTTAAAGTAAGATCCAAAGCCCAATACGATGGCCATAGTAGTGAGTGCACTGATGAGTGCTGTGAAAAATATCTGTTTTAATTTCATGGTAAAAAATTTTATCTGCTTTATCTGTTTCAAATCGTATGCCTGTACCTACAAAGTAACGATGCTCTGCCAAAAATGTATTTTTCATCTGCCATCTTTAACATTAAATTAGTAAGGTCTTCGTAGATGGCTTAATCGACTGTAAAAATTGCATGGTATCCACTCCATCTGCATAGGCCAACAAGCCTGGGTTCTGCGCTTCCCCAAATCCTGTATGCCCCTCACCGATTATACACTGCAGCGCTTCATTTTGTTGCAGCTTATTCAATACTTTGTTCACATCATCATAGTATTCAAAAAACAGGTGACTGATAGGGGAAAATAAACCTTCGTTTTCTGTGAGCAAAGTACTGCCGTTGGTCATGTAATAAATATTGTTCAGCAATATGATAGACAGTTGATAGTCATAATTATTTTTGTATTTATGATGATCTGCAAAATAGGCGTATTTCTCAAATGACTTTAATAGGGCAATAAAATCATAATCCCTGGGCACAAAAATTTTACTCACATTTCTGCAGCCCAGCCCAAAGTAAAGATGAATGTCATCGCTGATTTTTTCCAGTTCTGTTGCGGTTTCCCGTCCGGAAATGATGGCACAGGAAGTGCGGTTTTTACGGATGATGTGAGGGAACCTTGCAAAGTATTGTTCAAAATAGCGGGAACTGTTGTTGCTGCCAGTGGCAATATAGGCATCGCATCCTTTTAGAATTTCTTCAATGGATACATAGGCCTCAAAGCCCTGATTCCATTGGGTTAGTTTTTCTATGAGATGCTTTAGAAGTACATTGTCTTTGGCGGATAACTTAATGGTTTGTCTGTGGCCCATGATAAATACACAAAGAAAATCATGAAAACCTACCAGTGGAATATTGCCAGCCATCACAATGCCAACATTTCTTTTTTGAGCCGGTGTGTCTTCTATGTGGTAGTTGCTGGTCCATTCCTGCAGCAGATCTTTTTGTAAATAAAGCGTTGCTATCTTGTTGCAGGCTTCTTCAATGAATATTGGTGTAAACCATCCGTTGTGTTGGTAAGCCCGTACTTTTATTTCTTCCCACTCCGGCTCGCTGCTGTTTATGTAATCACCCAGCTTTGCCATCAAATTAATTCTTGTTTGTAAATTCATTTTACTATGATTAAATTGCAACAAAATTACAACACATGGCAATAAAGATAACAGACGAATGTATAAACTGCGGAGCCTGCGAGCCCGAATGTCCTAACAACGCAATTTATGAAGGCGGTGTAGAGTGGGCAGTTTCTGATGGAACTACCATAAAGGGTACGTACACGCTTATGGATGGCACTGCAATAGATGTGGATAAAAGAAATGCCCCTATTGCTTCAGATATCTATTACATTGTTCCCAATAAATGTACCGAGTGCCAGGGTTTTCACGAAGAGCCGCAGTGTGCTGCAGTGTGCCCGGTAGATTGCTGTGTACCTGATGAGGAATACCAGGAAACTGTTGCCGAACTTTTGGAGAAGAAAGAGAAGTTGCATATTTAAGAATTTAACATAGCCGGAAGGCTTAATTAAGCAGGTGATATTTCCTGCTCACTTGGCGAGGGTATTACATAATACTTTCGCCTTTTTGTTGCCCTGCCTTGGGGTTTATTGAATTACCTTGCTGCAATCAAATTACAATTTATGATCAGGTTTTGTTTCTTTTTACTAACGGTTATCGCTCTTGGCTGCAATTCAAAAAAAACTGATCCCCTCAACCTGGTAAACGAAAAAATAACGGTACTCCAAACCGACCGTTCTTTTTCTGACATGAGCGAGGCGAAGGGAATGAAAGCCGCCTTCATGGAGTATATAGACAGTAACGGAATTTTATTGAAACCGGCGCATTTGCCGATAATAGGCGCTGATGCCATTGATTATTTGTTACGGCAGGAAGACAATGCTTATACACTTACCTGGCAACCCCAGAATGCTTTTGTGGCTGCCTCTGCAGACATGGCCTATACCTATGGAGTCTATGCGCTGCGCCAAAAGCAGGTAGATACAGTGATGTACGGCACGTATGTGAGCATTTGGAAAAAGCAAGGCGACGGCACGTGGAAATTTGTGCTCGATTCAGGCAATGACGGAATTGGGATTGATAGTACCCAGTTTTAAGGATTAATTACAGCGCTGTAATGCTAATTTTTGTTTCTTTGGTACAAATTCACGAATAAACTATGAATAAAAACATCGCATTGGTCACAGGAGGTTACTCCGGCGAAGCAGTGATATCCTATAAAAGCGCAGAAGCCATCAGTAAAAATCTGGACACCGATAAATGGAATGTGTACCTCATAGATATACATCCATCCGGCTGGTTTCATCCTACCGTTTCTGGCGAAAAAATTGCAGTTGATAAAAATGATTTCTCCATCATTGTTCAGGGACAAAAAATAATTTTTGATGCTGCACTAATCTCCCTTCATGGTACACCGGGTGAAGACGGAAAATTGCAAGGGTACTTTGATTGTTTGCAAATTCCTTATACAAGTTGCGACGCAGCAACTTCGGCACTTACTTTTAACAAGCGTTACACCGTAGCAGTGGCGGCGTTTGCGGGCCTGCATGTGGCTAAAAGCATGCATCTGTTCCGGGGCGATGGTACCACAGGTGCAGCCATTTGCAGCCAATTAAAGCTACCAGTATTTGTAAAGCCCAATAATGGGGGCAGCAGTATTGGCATGAGTAAGGTAACAGACGCAGCCAATGTAAAAGCTGCCCTGGAAAAAGCTTTTAAAGAAGATGACCAGGTGTTGGTAGAGGAATTTATAAAAGGCAGGGAATTCACTATCGGTGTTTTCAAACACAAGGGAGCCACGGTAGCTTTGCCCATCACGGAGATCATTTCAAAAAATGAGTTTTTCGATTTCCAGGCAAAATACGAGGGAGCAAGTGAAGAAATCACGCCTGCGGTGGTAAGCGAAACAATTGCCGAAAAGGTACGCCAGGCTGCCCGCAAGGCCTATGCTGTTTTTAATTGTAAGGGAATTGTACGCATAGATTTTATTTATGAGGAAGAAAGCGGCTATGCATACATGTTAGAAATCAACACCGTACCGGGGCAAAGTGCAGCAAGCCTGGTGCCCCAGCAGGTATTGGCCATGGGCTGGACTTTAAAGGAATTCTATTCAGCATTGCTGGAGGAATGTTTATAAAATATTTTGTAGGGTAAAGCACAGCATATTTAATCTAAATTAAAAAACAGGATGTTTAAGTTCTTAACACATAGGCCCTTTTGGCTCAACCTGCTGGTGGCGGTTGCCCTTGGGTTGTTGATCATATACATTGTTTTGAAAGGCCTTGGAGGAATTACCAAGCACGGAGAATACCTTACTGTGCCAAGCGTGTTGGGTAAGAGAACGGCAGAAGCCATTACCTTTCTGGAGTCCAAAGGCTTCGAAGTACAGATACAGGATTCTGTTTACATTGATACTGCTAAAATGGGGATCGTATTGAAGCAGTTGCCAGACCCAAGCAGCACCGTAAAAATTAACCGCATTATTTTCTTAACGGTGAACAGGGTAACCTTACCCCTCGTAGATATGCCTTCACTCCAGGGAAAAACCCTGAGCTACGCCTTAGAAATATTGAAAAGAAGCCATCTCACTTTAGGAGATACTACGTTCAAGCCAGACTTTATGATGGGTTCCGTCTTAGATCAAACTTACCAGGGCAACGCCATCACTTCCGGCTCAAAGCTGCCTTGGGGTAGCCGGGTAGATTTAGTAATTGGAAGCGGCCTTGCCAATCAGAAAATTATGGTTCCAGACCTTTTGGGTATGACTTTGGCGCAAGCCAAACTGGTATTAGACGAAGCCGGACTTGGACTTGCAGCGGTCATTTCAGAACCCGGCACAAAGGATACACTTGGCGCATTTGTTTACAAACAAAATCCCCCAAGGTTTACGGAACAAAACCAGGCTGTTTATATCCAATCCGGGCAATTGGTAGATTTGTGGGTTTCACCGGTTTTAAAAGTGGAAAAAGATACTACCGCTAAAACTGTTGAATTTTAAAATAAAGATTATGAAAACAATAAACACCGAAGAATTGAGCACCCGGCTAAAGGCAGGAGAACAGATTAACCTCGTAGATGTAAGGGAGCCAGACGAAAGGGCGGCTTTCAATATAGGCGGCACTTTTTTACCGCTTGGAAAAATACAAACTATGCAGACAGATGAAATTGAGGAGCTGAAAGACCAGGAAGTAGTTATCTATTGCCGCAGCGGCAACAGGAGCGGCCAGGCCTGCCTTATACTGGAAAGTATGGGCTTTACTAATGTTAAGAATCTTGCCGGAGGGATGAATGATTGGCAAGCCAGGTTTGGGGTGTAGGGAAAGACAATAGGCAATAGACAATAGGCAATTTGCAAAAGGCAAAATAAAAATTCAAAATTAAAAAGTAAAAAGGCGAGCTCTTTAGTTGAATAACGTCACAAATCATACATCACAAATCACAAATCTCAGATCATAAATCCTACATCACAAATCTCACATCACAAATCATACATCACAAATCTCAGATCATAAATCCTACATCACAAATCTCACATCATAAATCATACATCCAATCATAGTTGAATATTTAAGCCCGCCGTCCAGTAAATGGGTGCCATTGGGAAGTAGTAATTTTCTGTAGTTTGCTCACCTCCGTAAATATAGCTGAAGGTATAACCATTGGGTTCGTAGTTTTTTGAAAATAAATTATTAACCTGGAAGAAAAGAAGCGCTGTTTTTTTGAGACTGTAATTTAGTTTCACATCCTGCACATAAAAACTTTTCAGGCTCCTGCTGTCCTGCGAGGTATTGTCTAAATATTGTTTGGAAACGTATTTGCCCATAACATTGATTTCAGCATTTTTAAATGGTACAATGTTAACTGCGTAGGCACTGATTGCTGAAGGTGAAAAAGCAATATCAGCTTCGTTGTAAAGTTTCGTTTGCTGACCACCGTTGTCATAATCATCAATATACTCCGTAAAGTTTTTTACTTTGTTTTTGCTCAATGTTATGTTTGCAGATGCAGAAAGCCATTTGTTTAATTGGGCCTTTCCGGTAATTTCTACACCGGCACGGTAGCTATTGGGAATATTGGTGCGGGTATAAGCACCCACATCATTTATTTTGCCTGTAAGCACCAGTTGATCCTTGTACTGCATGTAGTAAAGGTTTACACCCCATGCTATCTTAGATGTTTTGTATTCAAAGCCGGTTTCAAAATCATTCAGTTTTTCCGGTCTTGCCAGGTCGGCTGCACTATTTTCAAAGTCATCCCTGTTTGGTTCCTTTGCTGCCCGGCCATAAGAAAGGTAGGCCTGCATGTTTTTGTTAGACCAGGTTACACCTGCTTTGGGGTTAAAAAAAGTGTAGTTATTGTTGAGGTTGAGGTCAGGATTGGATCTGAATCCATTGATGGCGTAATCTACAGACCTTACCTGCAAGTCTACAAATGTTTGCCAGTTGGAAGTTAATTTCTCTGTCCATTTTGCGTAAGCAGAATAATCTTTTTTTACCGCATCATTGTCGTAGAAACGATAGTTTTGAGGTACTGCCTCCTTTTGCTCTGCAGAAATGACCTCGCCAAAATGTTTACCGTCATATTGATTTACGCCGCCACCAAAAATCAATTGTCTTTGCTCGCTTTTATATTGCAGAGAAAAAAGGGTTCCATAAAAATAGTTGTCCAGCCACAGCCTTCTCACAAGGTTTGTTTCGGTAACAATTGTGCCTGCATTGTTGAAATTTGGCAATCCATAATCGCTGAGTGTTGCACCAGCTTTGTATTGTTCGTAATATCCTTTGCCACGGGTAAGAAACAGAGCAGCATTGCCGGTCCATTGCTGGCTTAATTGCTGGTTGTAAAAAAGTTGATAATGTGTCTGTTTGTAATTATCGGTTTCATTGTCATAGGGCGCTCCAGCCTTTTCTGTGCCCGCACTGTTGAACCTCCGGTTTGTTTTTAGCGTGTTTTCATCAATTCCATACCAGGCCTGGTAAGTTTTTTCCTTGCCGGAAATAATGTTGAACCTTAAGGATTTTTTGGCAGCAACGTAGGCGGCGCTGGCGTATAAAGATTGGAGCCTGCTACTTGCCCTGTCTATGTAGCCATCGCTGCGGATGCTACTGAGCCTGGCATCTACCGTAAATTTTTTTGCAAAAATGCCGCTGTTTAACAGCAGGCTATTTTTAAAGGAATGAAAACTGCCCACAGTACTGTTAAACTCCAATCCTTTTTTTGTAACAATCTCATTGGTGCTCAAATTAATACTGCCTCCAAACGAGCCTGCACCGTTGGTACTGGTACCCACGCCTCTTTGCACTTGAATGCTGCCAGCAGACGAGGCAATGTCTGGAATGTTTACAAGAAAAGTGCCCTGGCTTTCGGCGTCATTATACGGTATTCCATTGAGGGTAATATTTATCCTGCTGGCATCGGTGCCTCTTATACGTATGCCGGTATAACCAATGCCATTGCCGGCATCTGCGTTCACAACTACAGATGGAGTATGGTTTAAAATAAACGGAAGATCCTGGCCTATATTCTTTGCAGCAATTTCCTTACGATCAAGGTTGGTTTTGGCTACCGGAGTTTTATCGGCAGCCCTCACTGCATTCACTTCTACAGGTTGCAAAAAGCTGGTGTCGTTAAATGCCGGAGCCCCGGTTTGCGCATGGCTATGTATACTAATGGTGGCCAGGCACAGGCTTACTAAAAAAGATAATTTCATCCAATAAGTTTTGTGCTGAAGATCCGGGCAGAGTTGCCGGTATAAAATTTCGCTCCCTTCGCAGGCATTATCCTGAGCAGGTTATCGGGTATGATCTCAGCCTCTTTAAAAGAAGCACCCCGGAAATTCAGTCGTGTTAAAAGAACAGATTGCAAACATAGTATGAAATAATTAATTGAATAATTTTTTTTTAGATTGTAACAAATGGATACACCTGCTCGTACTACTCTCAAAGTATAGCCATGAATAAATTATTAGTTATTTTCCTGCTGTGTTCCAGCCTTGGTACACTGGCGCAAACAAACAAAGTTTACAACGATCCAAAAGCCAGGGAAAGGGTACTGACATCAGATTTCTCTTCCATTTCTGTTACCAGTGGTATTCAGTTATTTATTACCCAGTCAGACCAGGTTGCGCTGGCAGTAAGCGCTTCTGAAGAACGTTTTGAAGAAGGGCTTAAAACAGAGGTGGTGAAAGGCGTCTTAAAAATTTATTACGACACAAAAGGGCTTTCCTATGGTAATTACAAGAATAGAAAGTTGATAGCTTATCTTTCTGTGAAAAATATCCAATCCATCAAATCATCAGGCGGAGCCATTACCCGTATGGTGAATACTTTTACACTGAACGACCTCTCCATAGAATGTACCAGCGGATCGTTGTTGAACGGAACAGTATCACTCTCGTCTTTGCAAGCGAGCGCTACCAGTGGTGCACAGGTTAATTTGTCCGGAATAGTCGGCAACGTGGATATATCTGTTACCAGTGGTGCAATATTTAAAGGCGCCTCACTGCAGTCCCAAACCTGCACTGCACAGGCCAATAGCGGAGCAGCTGTAAAAATTGCTGTAGACAGGGAAATGACGGCTTTTGCTACAAGCGGAGCCTCTATTAGTTACACCGGTAACGCAACCTTAAAGAAGAGTTCCGTAAATAGTGGAGCCGTGGTTAAAAAAGTTAAATGATTATGAAAAAATTAATAACGATTTGTTTTGCAGCTTTGATGCAGCTTTCAAGCCAGGCCCAGGATAATGTTGTTGTAGATGCAAATGTCACCCCCAGAACACTGCAAGGAGAATTTGATAAAGTAAGGGTTTCCGGCAGTATCAATCTCATTCTTAGCCAGAGCGACGAAGTTTCGCTTGCAGTCAGTGCTTCTGATGCAAAATACACCGGAGATATATCCACGGTAGTGGAGAATGGTACATTACGTATTTTCTGGTCGGGTGGCAACACCTGGACGAAAAACAGACAGCTGACAGTTTACCTGGGTTTTAAACAAATTTCTGCCATTGCCGTCTCCGGAGCAAGCAACGTGCGTGTTGTTGGGCAAATAAAGCAAGATGAACTCAAAATCGATTTATCAGGAGCAAGTAATATGAAAGGTACTTTGGATCTAAAGTCATTTACAATCGCCCTTAGTGGAGCGAGCGAAGCGAAGTTGGATGGGAGTGTGCGGCAACTCACTATCAATAGCAGTGGTGCCAGTGATGTAAACGCCTATGAGCTGGAGGCTGAAAGCTGTAGTGCGTCTGCTTCTGGAGCGAGTGACCTTAAAGTAAAAGTGTCGCAGGAGCTAAATGCAGTTGCATCTGGTGCCAGCCATATTTATTACAAAGGCGATGCTCCAAAAGTAAACATTAAAAACAGCGGTGTAAGCAAAATCGAAAGCCGTAATTGAGCCTGTTTTAAAATAAGTTCAAAATCTTTTGGCTGCAGAGAGGCAAAGTTCTATATTTGCACCGCGAAGTAGAGCAGCGGTAGCTCGTCGGGCTCATAACCCGAAGGTCAGAAGTTCGATCCTTCTCTTCGCAACAAAAAAACAAAAAGAGAAGCCTGGGATTCCGGGCTTTTTTATTTTTCTTAGCACATTCAGCGTGCTGTAGAATTGATTATCTCCTCTTCATTCATTTCATATGTGGTAATCAATTTTAAGAGCACTTAAAAATTGGTCACGCAATGAAGGTTGGTTTCGTAAATATTTTTGGTAAGCCCAATGCAGGTAAGAGTACATTGCTCAATTCGTTGATGGGCGAAAAAATGGCCATTGTATCGCACAAAGTGCAAACGACCCGCCACAGGATCAAAGCCATTCTAAATACAGACGAATACCAGATTATTTTCTCAGACACTCCCGGTATCATCGATCCCCGTTACAAGCTTCACGAAAAAATGATGTCTGCCGTAAAAGGTAGCCTGGAAGATGCAGACGTAGCATTGCTGATGGCAGATGCAAGGGAACCGGCAGATTCAAGTCATGAGATATTCAAAAGTCTGAAGTTAAAGGCACCCGTGGTGGTGGTCCTCAATAAAGTGGATGCTGTGAAGGATGAAGCTACCATCTTGCGTACCAAAACATTTTTTGAAGCGCAAACCTATTGCAAAGAAGTTGTACTGATTTCAGCCTTGAAGAAAACTGGTATTGCCGAGCTCTTAGAGCGCATCCTTTTTTATCTCCCGGAGGGTCATCCTTTTTACGAAGGAGATGACATAAGTGATCTGCCTACGAAGTTTTTTGTGAGTGAATTGATTCGTGAAAAAGTCTACCAGTTATACCAGGAAGAATTGCCCTATCACACGGCGGTGCTGGTAAGAGAATATAAGGAGAAAACGACCCTCATTAAAATATCAGCTGACATCATTGTGCAAAGGGATACGCAGAAGGGAATTATATTAGGAGATAAGGGAAGCATGATTAAGAAGTTGGGAACGCTTGCCAGGATTGACATCGAAGAGTTTTTAGGAAGCAAAGTGTTCCTCGAGCTCTTTGTTAAAGTAAGGCCTAAGTGGCGGGACAACGACGTGCATTTGAAGGAATATGGGTATTAAAAGCCCCCTCCGCCCCCTCAAGGGGGAACTGGCAGAAGTTTGATAATTAGCAACAGTTTTCAGTCATGATCAATTCAAATTAATTTTGACTGGAATAATTAGTAACCAATAAAATCAAGTTCCCCTTTAGGGGACAGGGGTATGAGTTTCACAGTAGCAATAACAGGAAGGCCCAATGTAGGGAAAAGTACTTTTTTTAACCGTTTGCTGGAGCAACGCAAAGCCATTGTAGACGATATGAGCGGCGTTACCAGGGACAGGCAGTATGGTGTAGCAGAGTGGATCGGTAAAACCTTTAACGTGATAGACACCGGCGGTTTTGTGCCGCAAAGCAACGATGTGTTTGAAAGGGAAATTCGCAAACAGGTGCACATTGCCATCGAAGAAGCCAATGCCATCATTTTTATGGTAGATGCTGCAACTGGCATCAGCAATCTTGATGAATCAATGGCAGAAATGCTGCGCCGCAGTACCAAGCCTGTTTTTTTGGTAGTAAACAAAGTAGACAATCATAACCGCCTGCTGGAGGCAAGTGAGTTTTATAGCCTTGGTTTTGAACATATCTTTTTCCTTTCTTCTATCAGCGGGAGTGGCACCGGGGAATTACTGGATGCATTGGTAGCCTTGATACCAGAAGATAACGTAGATGAAAATGCAGCATTGGAAGGTATTCCAAAATTTGCAATCATCGGCCAACCAAATGTAGGTAAATCATCTTTACTGAATGCTTTGGTGGGGAAAGAGCGTACAATTGTAAGCGATATTGCAGGCACTACACGGGATACCATTCACACCCATTATAATTTATTCAACAAAGAATTTGTACTCATAGATACCGCCGGGATCCGTAGAAAAAACAAGGTAAACGAAGACCTTGAGTTTTACTCCGTAATAAGGGCTATAAAAGCGATGGATGAAGCGGATGTTTGCTTGCTCTTGCTGGATGCAGGAAAAGGCATCACTGCCCAGGATCTGGCTATCTTTTCTATGGCCACCAAAAAAGGAAAAGGCATTGTGGTATTGGTAAATAAGTGGGATTTGATAGATAAGGAAACCAATACTGCGAGGGATTATGAAAAGGACCTGAAGCAGAGATTGGCACCTTTCTCTGATGTGCCCATCCTTTTTATATCTGTTACCGAAAAGCAGCGCATATTTCAATGCATAGAACTCGGCTTAAAAGTATATGATAACCGAAACCGCAAAGTGCCCACTTCTAAATTAAATGAAGTGATGCTGAAGGCGGTAGAGAGTTACCACCCACCGGTAGTGCGGGGCAACCAGGTGAAAATAAAATATGTAACCCAACTGCCGACCAATACTCCTAGTATTGCCTTCTTTTGCAATTACCCGGACGATATCAAAACCCCCTACAAAAATTACTTGGAAAATAAGCTGAGAGAAAATTTTGAATTCAGTGGGATTCCTATCAGGTTATACTTTAGAAAAAAATAATTGCTGCATAAGCTAACAGAGTCCCATGCAACCAGGACTTTTTTTATAACCATTGTTTGAGAATAGAGTTATTTTTGCTAACGTGAACGTCAAGAATTTTATAGCTTCAGGTATTATTGAGACCTTCTGCCTTGGGTTCTCTTCGGAGGAGGAGAACGAGCTGGTTGAAAGCATGGCTGCTGCACACCCGGAAGTGCAAGAGGAAATAAACCAGGTGAGAACCTCACTGGATAGTATATTGAAATCTTCTGAAATTAAACCTGCGGGATCCGTGAAGACTGCGGTCATGAATTCAATTTATTCGCAGCAAGCAGCGTTACAGCCGATCTTTATTCCCCTATTGAATACAATTGCTGACTTTACAACTGTAGAGGCTTCGGCAATTGCCAATCAACTGCAAGGGCCTACCGAAGATTTTGAAAACCTGTATATGCAGGAATTACCCTCAACAAGGGAAATCATAAATTTCGCTGTATGGATAAAGAAGGGTCATGAAGAGGAGATGCATACGGATCGCATTGAGTATATAGCTGTGCTTGAGGGAAGCTGCGAGATGATAATGAACAACAAGAGAATTGCATACTCCAAAGGAGACATCATCACTATCCCCATCAATGTGCCACACTCTGCCGTTATTACCTCAGATAAACCCATGTTCGCATTGGTACAAAGGCAGCTCATCGCCAACTAATAAAACCATCATTATTGCAGGTAAGATAGGCCGGTAGCTGAGAAGTGCACTGGCTTTTTTATTTGAAGTATCAGGAAGTTTTGTGAGTAACGGATGTCTACAGTCTGCCTTCCAATTAATTTTTAAGGAACATCTTTACCACCACATATCCAATAACTATCAGCAGAAGAATTAGCGCAATGCTGTAGTATACAGTAGCATCATTTTGTTTAAAGAAGTTTTTTGTTTTCTTCTTTGTGCGAAGCTGGCGGTTGAGGCCACTGTTCAATTCCTGCACCATAGCAGCTACATCAGTCTTCGAATTCAACGATGACAGTCCATCCATGGCATCGCTCATAAAGGGATCATCAATGAGTTGTTTCTCCAACTCATGTTGCTCTTTGTCTGACAGTTGACGGTTGAGATAATCAAGCAGTTTGTCTTGCTCAATATCATTGTTCAGGTTGGTCAATATGTTTTTCAGGTCATCACTCATTGGGTTGCATTCTAAGCATGAAAATTTTGAGGTTTCTTTTTCCGTTTTGAATGTGGCTTTTCACCTGCATTACCGAGTACCCAGTGGTTTCAGTAATTTGCAGGTAAGTTTGTTTTTGAAGATAGAACGAAGTTACACAAAGCTTTTGCTCCTCGTTTAGTTGTGTCATGGCCTGCTCCATCAGGTTCAAATGGTTGTCTTTCTCCATCGCCAGCGCCTTACCTTCAGTATCATCTGGTGTAGCCAACAAATGATCATTCAATTCGGAAGTAGATTTCCCTTTATCCCGCAATTTCATCAGGCAATAATTTTTTGCCACCATGTACAACCAGCTTTTAAAAAACTCTACTTTATATTTAGGTAAATCGTTGATCACTTTAAGAAATACCTGTTGCACGCTGTCCTTTGCATCTTCTTCATTTTTAAGGTACTTCATGCATACACCAAGGAGTAACATGGTATAACGCTTCAGTAATACACCCAGCAGGTCGTTGTCATTTTCCTGGTAGTAGCGTTCAAGCAGCTCCTTGTCGTCCAGGTCTGTATATTTGCGAAGGTTCAAATTTTAAAAGAGGAATGGTTTTTTATAAGTGTAAACATAACTTAATTTCTATAATTTCGGAGCGTTGAAAAATGTTTTTTATGAGTTATGCAATCTGTATAGTACCGGTAGCGCCTATCCGCTTAAGAGGGGATCACAGAGAAGAAATGGTGAGCCAGGTGTTATTTGGGGAATCTTTGAAAGTAAATGAAACAGATAGCCACGGGTGGATGCATGTTGAAACCCCGGGCGATGGATATAAAGGATTTTGCCGCTCCAACCAGTTTGTGCTTTTGCCGAAGCCCGTAGAGGAAAGGAACGAATATTCGGGTGACTGGGTACAAGAAATTTATGTCAATGATCAAAAACTGATGATCCCCTTTGGTAGCAACCTTTCTATTTTAAATGCCGATATCCCGGGATATAAGTTTTCTTACGGAGGTAATATTTATGATGCGGCCAGCAAAGAAATTTCAGCAGCAAGCATTACCCACATTGCTTCCCTATTTTTAAATACAGCTTATCTATGGGGTGGCAGATCGGTATTTGGGATTGACTGTAGCGGTTATGTGCAGGCAGTTTTTAAAATGATAAACATACCTCTTGCAAGGGACGCCAACCAGCAAGTACATGCAGGTGAGGCAGTAGGATTTTTGCAGGAAGTGCTATGTGGTGACCTGGCTTTCTTTGATGATGAACAGGGAGATATTATCCATGTGGGCATCCTGCTCAGTAGCGATCGGATTATTCACTCGTCGGGGATGGTAAGGATAGATGCAATAGACAGCGAAGGCATCCTAAATGGTACTACAAAACGACGCACCCACCGGCTGCGTGTCATCAAACGTATTATTGCGATCGTTTAATAATGTCGGTATCTTTTGCAGGGGTGATGGCAGCAGGCAGGTCTTCTTTATGTTCAATAGGTTTTTTAGTATCAAAGAAAAGCATCTTAACAGCAACCAGCATCATTACAATTGCAAATACCTTTTTTATATTTTCCTGCGATAAACTGA
>JANPJW010000022.1:0-1644 GCA_031425715.1 Chitinophagaceae bacterium
CCCCTGGCATTTATTTTCTTTAGTTGATTACCGGCTGTTACCAGGTAAACATTGTTCAGCACATCTACATCCATAAAATTAAATGTGCCGGGTATGATGCGCTCCAGTTTAAAGCTGTCACTGCTAGCCTTTGCTGGGCTGGCTGACCTCGCCGAATCCTGCATCGGCTTAACCTGGCACAGCTGCTTAGACCCGTAAAACAGGCCAGCGCAAAAATATATGAGCGAACTTTATTCAATTGGTTTCCTCTTTATAATACTGCAAGGTAAGCATAGGGCCATCCAACACCGCATAGCTAAAATGTTTGATCCATTCTCCAAGGTTGATGTAGCGACTGCCGCTGCCTAGATCAATATCCAGCGGCAGGTGCCTGTGACCGAATATGAAATAATCAAAATGTTCTTTTTGTAATACCTCTTTGGAGTAGATCACTAACCATTCTTTTTCTTCTCCTAAAAAAACCTCATCAATGCTGCCGGTTTGAGCCCGGCTCTTTTGGCTGAAATAATTAGCCAATGAAATGCCAAGGTAGGGTGGTAACACTCCAAACAGCCATTGGCAAAGTGGATTTCTAAAAACTTTTTTCATCATTTTATAACCTTCGTCGCCGGGGCCGAGGCCATCTCCATGACCTATCAAGAACTTTTTTCCGTTTAAATTAAATGATTTGGGTTCAAAGTAAACGGAGATATTCAATTCTGATTGAAAATAATTCTTCATCCACATGTCGTGGTTGCCCACAAAAAAATGGACTGCAATACCAGCATCAGTTATTTCGGCAAGCTTTCCGAGTATGCGCACATAACCCTTGGGGACCACTGTAGAATACTCAAACCAAAAATCGAAAAGATCGCCGAGGATAAAAATGGTAGCTGCATCCTGTTTAGCTACATCTAAAAACCTGCAGATTTTTTTTTCACGTTCAAGGCTAGCGGCTGCATTTGGTGCACCCAAATGGAAGTCAGAGAGAAAGTATATTTTTTTTGAACCAGATTCCATTCAGCAATTAGGGTTTGTGTTTTTCCTGCAGGTATTTAATGGCGTCGCCGGTTTCTATGGGCGGCATACCTTCTATACTTTGGTTGTACCAATAAATCCATGCGGGAACCGTAGCACCATCGTGGTAAGTATCTACCAATGCCCGACGGTACAGTGGCTCTTCGCCCACTTCTACATTTAACCCCTCGTAATCGTCCAGTTGGCCAATGATCCAGGAAAATTCTGAAGTATTTTTTATTTCGTATAACTCACCAATGGTATAAGTTTCATCCGTAGCAGGCTGTGCAACAGGAAAATTTTCTTTTTCAAAATACCTGCCCTTAACAGTAGCATCGCCGAGCAGGTTAAAGTTTTTTGCCAGGTATTCGTAGGCTGTGCTTTTAAACCCGCTTCGCAAAGAACCGTAGACAAATAATCGAAATATGTGATTTTTCATTTTCTTAAATTTCGGCAATCAATATTACATCTTTCATGATAGATGATTATTTAATTTTTTGTGATTTAAGGTCCCGGCTGTTCACTCATTTCCACCAAAAAGCAATACACTTCTTTAGGGCCGTGCACACCTGTAACCAGGGTTTTTTCTATATCTGCCGTGCGGCTTGGGCCGGTAGCAAAAGTCACAAACGAGGGGAAAGTATCCTT
>JANPJW010000023.1:0-5995 GCA_031425715.1 Chitinophagaceae bacterium
TATTGGCAGCGGGAAAAAGAAGGCAGCATTTCGTTGAAAAAGAAATAAAGTAAGTAAGGTAAAGCTGTATAAAGTAATGGCTGCCCCAGTGTGGGTAATTTTTTCAGCTGGCGTTACTCCGCAAGGAGGCACAAAGCGGAGTAACGCCTTTCTAAAGCCTTTTATATTGTGGGAGTGAATTGGGCGACCACTCATTAATGTCTTCGAAAATGATTCTACATTAAGTTTCACTTTCCCCCTATGCGAATGGTACTACCGGCCCAGCCAATCTTTAAAACCATTTACCCGGTCTCTGCTTACCACCGTTTCGGCGGTAGTAGCGGGCATTATTTCTAATTTTAATCTTCCACCCAACCAGGTATGCACTTTTTTTACGGCTTCAATATTTACCAGCAAGTGCCGGTTGATGCGGTAAAATGAAATGGGCTGTAGTTGTTCTTCCAACTGGCTTAAGTTGTTCTCCAACAAAAATTTGGTACCGTTAAAATCTACTGCATAGCAAAGTTTTCCATCGGCATAGCAGTACGCAGCGTTTTCTGTTTTTAAAAAGCTCAACTGCTGGCCACGTTTTATCAGCAACCTCTCTTTATATTTTATCAAACTTAAATCCTGCATCAGCTTCATCATCTTCTCAGGAAAATCACCGGCAGATTTTTGGTGAAAATTGTAATATTTTTCCAACGCCTTTTCCAGTTCCGTTTCATCAATTGGTTTTAGCAGGTAGTCAATACTATTTACCTTGAATGCTTTTAAAGTAAACTGGTCGAAAGCCGTAGTAAAGATGACCGGCGTTTTTACTTCCACTTGTTCAAAAATATCAAAGCTCAACCCGTCTGCAAGCTGAATGTCCATAAATACAAGATCAAGGTTTGGAGCAGTGTGGAAAATCTTTACCGATGATTCGATGCTGTCTGCTTTATAGGCAATCTCAACATCATCACATTTTTTCTGAAGCAGCTTTGCCAGGCGGGTGGCTGCAGGCACTTCGTCTTCTATAATAAATACCTTCATCAGTTTTTTATTAATGGTATAGAAACCCGAAAGTTCGTAGCTGTTTCAGTCACTATTACGGGTTTTTCACTAATCAGTTTATAGCGGTTGCGAATGTTATTCAAACCAATACCAGTGGATTCCAGCACCTGCTTTTTCATTTGGAGGTTGTTATCAATTACCAAACTTCCGTTCTCAGCAAAAATATTTATTTGTAAAGGTTTGTCCGCAGACACAATGTTGTGCTTGATGGCGTTTTCCATGAGCAGCTGTAAGGATAGCGGCACAATTTTTTGATTCAATTTTTCTTCGGGCACATCAATATTTACTTCCAGGTTACTGCCAAACCTGGTTTGCAACAAAAATGCATACGCCCTCAGCACACCCAGTTCGTCTTTCAGTAAAATACTTTGTTCATCTTTTACTTCCAGTATATGGCGATACAACTTTGATAACTGTTGCACAAAGTCCGTAGCATGGGCTGGATTTTCAGGGATAAGCGATACGAGCGTGTTGAGATTGTTGAACAAAAAATGCGGGTTCACCTGGGTTCTTAATGCATCTAACTGTGCAGTCAAACTTTCCCGTTTCAGGTTTTCCGCTTCCTCTACAGAGCGCCGTAGCTGCCCGCTGAAGAAAATACTTTCATAAATAGAAATGATCATGATGGTGCAAAAGATGGCAGCAGAATTGGAATGAATAAGCTGGTCCTCCAGCGTAAGACCGATTGTTTCATCGTGAAATGTTTTTTCAAAGAAACTTCCAAAAAGGGTATTGGCAACCAGGGTAAATAAGAGCATCACGATGGCCTGGTAGGTAATCCTCTTCTTCACATCGCTGTACAGAGGATATTTTTTTCGGCAATAGATCATAATAAACCTATTCCCCAGCCAAATAGCAGTTGTAATCACAAATGTGGCGAGGTACTTGTCCCAGGTAAAAAAAGGAGCCCGTCCGAACCTGCAGTTAAAAAAAACAATGGGTATAATAAAACTCAACAAAGGGATGCCGATAACCATCA
Organism: Chitinophagaceae bacterium; assembly: GCA_031425715.1. Classification (GTDB taxonomy): domain Bacteria; phylum Bacteroidota; class Bacteroidia; order Chitinophagales; family Chitinophagaceae; genus Ferruginibacter. Next base: position 2,012 of record JANPJW010000023.1, read on the forward strand.
GCATCCCATCATTGAATCCAAGTCTGCAAAAGCGTTTATTCATATTTTATGAAGTTACAATAAATAGATTTTCATCATATATACATTTTTGTAAAAGTTCCTTCGTGCAAAACCTATAAGTTCTTACAGCACTGAGAAAACCTATAAGGTCCTGCTGACCCGCATTTCGGCGCTGCAGACCTTAGAGGTTTAGCGTTGGCTTCTCATTTAAAAAGTAATTTGATAATTAATGTTCGGAAACAAACCCATTTGGTTTATCCTGCTTTCCAGCCCTGTCTTTGGGTTCAGCGTTCTGAGGTAAATATTTTCCCGGTTGGTTAAATTCTGCAAATCGATGTACCATTTCTGTGTAACCCTTCTTAAGTTCCGGATGTATGAAAATTTTAAATCCCACCGAATGTAAGTTGCATTTTGCAGACCGTAAGCCTCTTCCTCCTTGTAAACAATATAGCCCGCCGCTTTGGAAGCCAACACATCAAATGGGGTATATCGCTGGCCACCTGTAACCGTTACTTTACTGTCTATACCAAACGTTGTTTTATTATTCAACTTCCATTCTTTTCCTGCCAGTGCATTTACTACATAGTTACTGTTGAAGGCAGTGTTGCGCCAAATATCATCGCTACCCTTGTATTTTGAATCAAACAATGAAACGGTGAGCAAGTAGTACAAACCTTTGTGCAAGAATCTCTCTGCTGTAAGTTCAATTCCATAGTTGTAACCTTTGCCATTGTTTACCAGGTTTGTTTTATCGGGGATGGCGAAATCGCTGCCGCTGTTGAGCAAACTAAAACTTGACGCCGTTCTTTCTACCGCTGCATTGTAAATATACTGACCATACAATTCTGTTTTGATGCGGAAGTAACGGCTCACACTCCAATCGTAGCCCAAAGCACTGTGCACGCTTTTTACAAAATCAAGGTCCTTATTTGTAAATGAAATGTCGCCGGTATTGGTTTTGGTTTGATAAAAATAAACTTCCAGTGGTTGTAATTGGCTGTGCAATCCGGCACCAAAAGAAATGGATTGATTTGGTTTGAGCTGGTATTTGATATTCCACCTTGGTTCAATACTCATACTATTATTTACGGTAAAAGTTTGCGCATACAAACCAACGTTGGTAGAGAGCTTATCCGTAAAACGATGACCCAAATTTGTGTACCCTCTCAGCAAGGTAGCCGTTTCATTGGCATCTAATAAATTGCTGAGTACAGAATCGCCGTCCCTGATATAATCCTGGCGAAGCTTTAAGGTGCTGATATCTGCAATAACACCTGCGGTAAATTGATTTTTTACATTTAGTTTCTTGTTAAACGTATGGCTGATGGAGTATCTCAACTGTTCGCTGTTTCTTAAAAATGCCCGCTCGTTTTCTTTTCCTTCCTCTACAATATCTTCATTGTATTTGGCAGATAAACCAGACACTGCAACGGTTGTTTTGGAGGATGTATTGCTGTTGTAAAAATATTGATGCGATACACCCAATACCCCGGTAAGCGATTTGAAATTCCTGTTGCGTTTACTTCCATCATTGGAAGCATACAAATTGTCATCGCCATCAGCTTCCGGCAAAAAATTTATATGGCTCTCGCCGCCCAAACCAAACATGCTAAAGGTGCCGGCCTTTTTTGTAGGAAGATTTATCTTGAAATTTATATCCTGGTAATAAGGCGTAGCGGAGCCGGTGCCAAATTTCAATCCCAGTTCTTGCAGTGTTGCTACCATAGAGTAGCGGTAATCAACCAGGTAAGATGCTTTGGATGATTTACTAAATGGTCCTTCTGCACCGAATTCAAAACCGTTGAAGCCCATCTGTCCGATAAACTCTCTTTTTTCGGAGTTGCCATTCCTCATTCTTAAATCAAATACGCCAGCAATGGCATTGCCGTATTGCGATGGAAAAGCACTGGTTAAAAAATCAGAATTTTTAAGGGTGTTGATGTTTAAGATACTCACCGGCCCCCCGGTGGAACCAAGCGTACTAAAATGATTGGGGTTGGGTATGTCAATGCCATCCATCCGCCACAATACACCCGATGGTGAATTGCCACGAATGATGATATCGTTGCGGCCATCGTTGGTACCACTCACGCCGGCAAAATTTTGTGCCATCCGGCTTGGGTCATTGCGGGTACCAGAATACCGGAATGCCTCATCAATACTCAATTGCCTGGCGCTTACCAGGGCAGCTTCGTTCAGGGCTTTTATTTTTGATTTTCCAGATTTAAGAACGACGTCATCCAGTTTCGTCACTTTTTCTTTCAGGCGTATTTCCAATACCACTTCTTTAGAGGATGTTACTTCTATATTGGCAATAAATGCATCTTCATAGCCCGACATGGAGACCTTGATACTTTGTCTGCCTACGGACACCGCCTGAATTTTAAATGCACCCTTGTCATTAGCGATGCCATTTAGTTTGCTATCGGCAATAGTGATGCTTGCACCCGGTAAGATGCTGCCAGATTGTTCGTCCAGAACAGTCCCTCTTATGATTTGTGTAAAGGAACCGCTTTGCGCCTGTACAAAAATGGTCATCAATAAAAAGTGTAGAAATGTTGTGAGCTTTTTCATGGCTATACTGATTATTTGTTTTCGTTATTGTAAATGGTTACTGACTCTGACAGCAATGCAATATCTCCTTTAATGGCTTTGGCTTTTTCTACTGCTGCGGTAGAGGTACGGAGTTGCCCGTTTATAAATGCATCCACCGTTTTTGTGGTAAGGTGATAGAGTTGATTGTTGCTGTAGGTGAAGTAATCGCCCAGCTTCCCTGCTGTTCCAGATGAAACAATGGCTTCACTTCCGTTATAAGTTACTTTGCCAGAGGCATTGCTTGCTTTTTGAAGAAAGCTAATCTTCCCATCGCAAATCACCTTAAAAAAATCACCCATCATACAGCGATATTCTACCCCATTGATGCTAACAGCATTTAACACGGAGCCGTTGTACTTTTTTTTGCTGCTTCCGTTGTTGTCTGTAAATATTACAGAGGCATCTTTTTTCAGGTTATCTTTTACATAACCATTTACAACGCTTCCGTTGGCCATGGTGATGGTACCCGCTACAAATTCTACAGGAGCCTGGGCATGGGCGCTCAATAAAAAAATAATTGCGACAGCGCTGGCTAAAAGTTTCTTTTCCATTGCATAAGTATTTAAGTGTGTGGTAATAAATTTCACCACACAACATTCATCCAAAAGCAGGTACATTAAAAGAACAATGGAGTGAGTTGCAGGAAAGGCGACATGAATGGTAAAATCTATAATATGGGCATGCCTATATTATTGCCAGCCAAACTGAAGATGTATCGGGGTAGACAATATTTTATTACTACAAGTGCGAGAGTCAAGAATCAAATAACAAAGTGACCCGGGTCAACACAAACGCACAGCAATTGCTGAAACTGGACGGTATTTTTCACCGGAGCGTTTACATGAATCAAATCTAAAAATTCTGACTTAAATAGAAAACAATAAAATTTTCGGCATCACAGCCATGTTACGAGAATAGGAAATCTCCCGGCAAGTGAGTCGGCTATACTTGTGCCGATTGAGATGAAACGCCCAGTGGTTTTCTTACATTATTTATACCGGGGCCGGGCGTTTTCGATCGCCATAAAACCAGCTTGTATCCCTAATACAGAAATCACTTAAAACAAAAAGAGTTGCCTTGATTCATAAGGCAACTCTTGCGTTGGAGGAAGCTGTTCGTTATAAAATTTGAATAAGCCTTGGCGGTTTTTGTTTTGCTTCCTCTTTTTTAGGAATGAGTAGATGTAACAAACCATTCTCGTACTTAGCCTGAATGTTTTCAATGTCCATCACATCTTTTTTCAAGGTGAAACTCCTTTGAAAAGATTGGTAGCTAAATTCCTTACGGGAATAGCGCTCATCTTCTCTCTCCACTTTTTCGTTGCTCCTTTCCGAACTGATGGTAAGGAAATTCCCATCCAGTTCCACTTTAAAGTCGCTTTTAGTCATG
>JANPJW010000024.1:0-2162 GCA_031425715.1 Chitinophagaceae bacterium
AATTACGAACCCACCTTCCGGTGGAATAAACCAAGCATTAGCCTGGCCAATGAAGGAAACTATAGCGATGGACATTGCTATGCATTTGCCTACCAGTATTTAAAACTAGGTAAGCTGGTTGGCATGCCCGTACCTGGCACTTGCACGTTTGCTGGCTGGGAGCAATTGCAAGATGGCCAAACCCGCTGGGGCGTACCACCAATGGGTGTCCGTATGATGGATGGTAAATACCTGGAAAACTACCAAACGGAACCAGACATTAAATTGATGAACGAGTACACACAGGTAAACAAGGGTAGAGATCAGCAGCTGGAAGCTGCAGTAGCGGCGTTGTTAAAAGAACTCTAGTTAGTTTATAAAGCTGTTGCCAGGTATCTGTCGGCGTTGCTGTTCCACTCCCTCAATTGTGACTCCCTCGACTTGTGTCCCGGTTTCTGTCTGGACAAGCGAGGCAAAGGTTGCTTAATTTGAAAAGTCAGCATCGCAATAGGTTAAACATCTTAAAGTATAGAAACCGGACTCATTTTTATTGCAAGACTATTCATGCATCGGGGTTTAGCCCCCAGGTATTTAGGAACGATGTTTTGGCTGGCTAAAACTGGCTGGGACAGAATGTATCATCTTATAACATAAATGATTTTGTTAGCTGAAATCTTTCCAATTACACCACGTTATTCGATTAAAATTAGTTAGTTTAAAACATCAATTAATATCGTAGATTTAAGGCTAAAACTTTACTGAGTCCATCAATATGTATACAATGAAAAAGATTTTAAACTATATCCTTTCATTTGCCCTTTGCGGATTTATTTCTTTTAATGCAAAAGCGCAGATAAACTTCAACCAAGTAGAAAAAGCCGGTTCTAAGCCGCTTTATATTGAGCAATATTTAAAAAACAAAGCCTTATCAACTAATGTTAAAGCAAAAATCATTGGTTCTAATGATTTGTATAATATTTATCAGCTTCCTTTAGACAAGATGCCTTGTGTGGTACCCAACACTCAAATTAAGTATCACATTAACGTATTTAATCCTGAAGGTTCCATTGGTCATTCCATTGATAATATTCCAAACGCTCTCCCTAAGGATGACCTCATTAAATAAGAAATCTTTCTGCCGGCGCTGCTGTTCCACTCCCTCAATTGTGACGCCCTGGCCTTGTGTCCCGGTTTCTGTCCAGACCAGCGAGGCAACCATTTTAGGATAACAATTTGCCGCCGCCTAGCGCTCAGCTAACGGCATACACAAAGCTTAAAACGAATGATGGCTTTCAAAAGAATAATAAGGAGCGTGATAAAGGGGTAGGGTAGCAATGCAAATTTATTACGATGCTTACGATGGTCTCACGCCCGTTTTTTGTAGCTGGTATCGACTTCAACTTAGTGCCAGGGCAGGGCAAAATAAGTTGGATGACGGCAGATGCCAGAAACAAAGTTTATGCAACTTAAAACACTCATTTCGTAGAGCTGTTTGCTTACCCAAATTGGATGTACATTTGAGACAGGAAAAATTTTTCACCAATATTGTTGCCGGCAATATTAACATAACAACCTTAAGATGAAAAACAGGCTTTTTACAATCTTTAGAATCTGTATTTTCCTGGTGCTGTTTGCAAAAGTTTTAAATTGGATCCTCCATTTCAGTGACGAAACAAACAGCTTTTTGAATATGGCGATGTTTTTTTTAATCGGAATAGCTTATTTGGTTATGGGCTACCTGTGGGATACCATCTTTACCAGGATTATTATCACAACTTGCGGACTATTTTTAATTGCTATGAATTTTGTAGAAAGTAGTATGTTTCTCAACATCCTTCGCATCTTTTGCATCCTGACCCCTATGTTGATTGCACGTTTTTCTAAAGAGGCCCAAACCGAACCAGCACTTCAAAAAACCCAGTAAACCCCTGGGGTATGGCTGGTAGCAAATGGGTAAACAGCAACACCGGATAAAAAATTATACACTGTTTGCGCTGTTAGCATTGTGTGTATATTTATGAGGGAATTGGAGGTTTTTTTACAAACTCCAGCTTGCAGCAATCTCTTAGTAGCACCCCTCTAACAATTGGCAGCTAGCAAGTGGCTACTCTTCAGAAATTATTTTTAGATGTTTAAAAAACGCTCAGATGGCTAATAAAAACAACCTGTCAAGCATTGTATTC
>JANPJW010000025.1:0-2633 GCA_031425715.1 Chitinophagaceae bacterium
CACTTAAAATTCTGTCTGATGTATTGGGATAATTTAACCCAAGCGATAAATGGTAGGAACTGTTGGGATTGAACTCATTGATGTAGTAAAAGCCTTCGGGAACCTGGTAATCGCCTTCCATTCTTTTTGGCCCCATGGTGCCACTCTGCATACAAACTTTATATGTTTTGAATAACTTGAATGGTTCTTTACTGTCCCCTTTCACCCAGATTTCTAACTGGCGATCGTATTTAAAAGACCTCACATACATTTCTGCCGGAGGCCACACCAGGTTTTGTTTTTCAAATTGTTTCTTCAGTGAATCCTCCGTGCGGTTGTACACTTCCGCAACTTTGCCCGAAGATTTCCTGGTATCTGAAAAGGCGGGTTGGGCAACCACAACATAAGAAGCAAGAAAGCAAAGAAAAAAAACAAAGAGGTTGAAATATGTTTTTTGCATGAAGGTGTTATTGAGATACATTGCTGTTAACGTGAAAATATAAAATTTATTGAAAAAGCGAATGTTAAAAAAGAGGTTCCAGGGGCTCAACGTTCAAAAGCTCAACGTTGAAACCCCCTGGAACATTTGAAACCTTTGAAACCCATTAGAGATTGCCTCTTGCATCCTGCTCCCGCTCCAGTGCCTCAAACAGCGCCTTAAAATTGCCTTTACCAAAACTCTTTGCACCTTTTCGCTGAATGATTTCAAAAAAGAGGGTGGGCCGGTCTTCCAGTGGTTTGCTGAAAATTTGCAAGAGATAACCTTCTTCATCTTTATCTATTAAAATGCCGAGCTGTTGCAATGGCGCCAATTCCTCATCTATTTTACCCACCCTATCCAATACATCGGCATAGTAGCTGTCGGGTATTTTCAAAAATTCTATTCCACGTTTTTGCAGTTCAGTCACCGTCTTCACAATATCTGCGGTTGCAATGGCCACATGCTGCACACCTTCGCCATTGTAAAAATCGAGGTACTCTTCTACCTGGCTTTTCTTTTTAGCTTCGGCCGGTTCATTGATCGGAAATTTCACATAGCCATTTCCGTTACTCATCACTTTGCTCATAAGCGCACTGTACTCTGTAGAAATGTCGTTGTCATCAAAAGTTAGAATATTTTTAAAGCCCATCACTTCTTCGTAAAATTTTACCCATGGGTTCATTTGATTCCAGCCCACATTCCCTACACAATGATCCACATAGAGCAAACCTGTGTCTACAGGATTGTAAGTACTTTCCCATTTTACAAAACCCGGCATAAAAATACCGTTGTAATTTTTACGCTCAATAAAAAGATGCACGGTTTCTCCATAAGTGTGAATGCCACTTATTACAACCTCCCCGTCAGCATCGCTGAGGGTCTGCGGCTCCATATAATTACCTCCTCCACGGCTGGTAGTTTGCTTCCAGGCATCTGTAGCATCGTCTACTTTTAATGCCAAAAACTTTACGCCATCGCCATGTTTGTAAATATGGTCGGCTATTTCATTATTTATTCTTAACGGCGTAGTCAACACGAAGGTGAGTTTGTTCTGGCGAATGACATAACTGACTCTATCTTTCAGGCCGGTTTCCGGACCAGCATAGGCAAGCGATTGAAATCCGAAAGCTGTTTTATAAAAATGCGCAGCCTGCTTGGCATTGCCCACGTAAAACTCAATGTAGTCCGTGCCGTGTAAAGGCAAAAAATCTGTATCTGATTTAAGTGCGCTACCGTTATCAATAGTAATTGTGCTCATTATGTAAATATTTTAGAAAAATGACTTGTAAAAAAGATGCACTTTGTAATTCAAAAAGCGCCTAAACCGGGCAATTGCGGCTTTCCGTTACTGTATTGCAGCATCCATAGCCAGCGCCGACATCAAAAGAGAGTAGCCGGTACGCTTGTCGCCAAAACTTTTATGGGGATAATCAGGAGTCATTCACTCAAAGGTAATAAAAATACCAGCCTTGCTAAAGTTCCTGATTCTATATTTGCGCTATGAAAAAAGCAGGTATTTTAGGTGGAGGCCAATTAGGCAGAATGTTATTGCAGCAGGCAGCCAATTACCCCGTAGAAACTTTTGTGATGGAAAAGGATGCTAATTGCCCCGCAGCGCACCTTTGCCACCATTTTGTAAAAGGAGACATCAGCAACTTTGAGGATGTATATAATTTTGGAAAGCACCTGGATGTACTTACTATAGAAATTGAAAATGTAAACGAAGATGCCCTGCAAAAACTGGAAGATGAAGGAGTAAAAGTTTACCCCAGACCATCAGCGCTGAAGATTATTAAAAACAAGATCTGGCAAAAAGAATTTTACCAGCTGCACAGCATTCCTACCAGCGAGTTTGTAGTTACACAAAATAAAGAGGCGTTGCAAGACCATCATCATTTTTTACCCGCAGTGCATAAACTTGCAGAAGGTGGCTACGACGGGCGTGGTGTGCAGTTACTTCACCAGGCTGCCGATACGCACAAGGGGTTTGACGAGCCTGCGGTACTTGAAAAAATGGTGAGTATCAAACAAGAGGTTGCTGTGATGATAGCAGTAAGTGAATCTGGCGAAACTGCTATTTACTCCCCGGTAGATATGGTGTTTGACCCGCATTTAAATTTATTGAGCCACCAATTGAGCCCGGCACAGTTACCGGAAAAAGTTTTGTGGAAAG
>JANPJW010000026.1:0-2059 GCA_031425715.1 Chitinophagaceae bacterium
CAAGGCAATCATTTCCCTGCAGGAACTCTGTGGCACAAAAGCAATCACAAGAGAAACCAACGGCATCAGTGTTTTTTTGAGGCGCAACATATCTTCTGCCGAGAGGTGCTTGGCCGGGTAATTCATTGCATAACTCAAGGAAGCGAGCATCTCCTTCCAATACACAGACTCTTGCCTTAAGATGGATTTCTCAGCCTCTTTGTACTCGGCTTTAAACAATGCAAAAGCGTCTATGTCTTTTCGGAACTGCATCACATGATCAACAAACTGTTCCATGTTCATCCCTTTTATCTTTTCATAATAGGCAGGGTCTTGCTTGCGAATGGGTTCTTTAAAATTGTATTCAAAAATATAGTCGAGCGGTACATAACCTCCATTGCTTTCCATACTTTCCTTTATCTCCTCCTCGGTGAGCAAAGCAGCTTTGGACAATTGGGAATCTTCCAGGTGAAAACGAATGGCAGGCAACATTCCTCCGAGCGAATGCATCACAATGGAAAAGCCTTTGCTGTCTTCGTCTAACTGGTAACTGTATGTATCGTCTTCATTTTCTATAAAGTGTCCATTGCTGCGGGCCAGCGTTCGCACAGCGTCAATAGCGCTGAGGGAGGAGCCTTTAATGGCAACGGGGTAGTTAACCTTTTGCGCCAACTTTTGTGGCGGGTAAGGCGAATCATACCAATTTGCTATTTTCCCTTCCTGCCTCTTAGGCCATCTGTGCCCCGTACAAATAACGAGTTTATCAAAAATGTAAGTTTTGTTTGCTGCCGTAAAAACGGTCAGTTCTCCCGACGCCGCATCATCTTTCACGTCTAACACCTCTGCCTTGTACTGCACTGTTGTTTTAATACCAGCGGCCTTACCTTTTGCCAGCAAAAGTTCGAATTGGGCAGAAAGGTATTCACCAAATAACAACCGGGGAACCACTTTGTATTCATTAAAATTTTCTTCTGTGATGTTGTAGGTCTTTAAGAGATCGGCGGGTGCCGACTGTAACCATTCAGCCATGGAATTTACCATTGGCGGAATCTCATTGTCTGATACATTGGTGATGTGTTCTTTGCCCGCACCATCCACACTATAGGGCATGCCTGCCCCTAATTTGTTTTTGCGCTCAAATATGGTTACTTCCATAGCGGCATCGCCGGCATCTACCAATTGCTTATACATAAACAAAGCGGCAGGGCCGCCGCCAATGATACCAATTCTTGAAGGTCTGATCGAAGATGTCATGTAAACAGCTTTTTTGTGTTGAATATTTTTAAAATGAATGGTAGCAGATCTTAAACCTTTGGCGTATTACAGGAACTTACAAACCGTTATTCAAGACGCTCCGAAATTTATTATGCAAACACAAAACCAAATTTATTTCCGCCTGATAGGATGAAGCTGGCTGCCGTTAAAGCTGTAAACAGATGACATAGATTTTGCTGATGACCGGGTATCCGTTCGTGCCGATACCTATTCTTTCGGCTGTTCAGGTAGGGTAAAATTAATTAGCAATAAAAGCTAAAGACTGTCCTGCTGCATCTCCTGAATTCGGGAGGTATTAAGAAGCTGTGTGGCAAGTCGGGAGCCGAAAGATCAATTATCTTTAAACAGAACTGTTCAACGTTTTTATGACGAATAATAATTGAAAGTTATCACATATGTTGCAATTTGTAGCTAAGTAGCTGTATAAACTTACGCCATCGTCCACAAAATACAGTTTACTCAACCTATAATTTCGCCCCATCCTATAGTTAAAGCCATTAGCATGTTAAGTAGAAAATCCATGAAAGATTTGCGTCTGCGCAAATCTGTGCGGGCATCATTTATCCGCACAACATTTGTTTTTATTTTATTTGCAAATTCATTAAGCAGTTTATCGCAGCAAATTTATATTGGGCATGGGGCCTATATGGTAATGCGTGGCCAACCTTTCCTGGCGGTTCACAATGCGGCTTTAAAAAATGACGGAAATTTCATCCCTGATTTGGGAACCGTCAAGTTTACGGGTGCTGCTGATACCAGTATTGCTTACATTTCAGGTGCCAATCAAAGCAGCATCGACAATATT
>JANPJW010000027.1:0-28958 GCA_031425715.1 Chitinophagaceae bacterium
TAAAATGAAAAAGAATTTTTTATTGGCAATACTATGCCTTTTGTCAGGTAAGTTTTTTGCGCAAACAAGCAGCACAGAAAAATCATTACTTTGGAAAGTGAGCGGCAACGGATTGAAGCAACCCTCTTATCTTTTCGGAACTTACCATTTTCTTTCCAACGCATTTGTAGATACGATGCCTGCTGTTATGCAAGCTTATAAAAGCACAGAAGCGGTAGTGGGAGAACTGGTAATTGACAGTTCTCTACAAAGGCCCATGATGCAAGCATCCGTTTTAAACGGAACAACGTTGCAAAAAGTTTTGCCAGACACACTGTATGCAAAAGCAGCAGACTGGTTTAAGCAGGAAGCCGGCTTAGACCTCCTGCAATTAAACCAGTTTAACCCGGTGGCAATAATGACGGTAGCCTTGCAGATCACACAACAAAAATACTTTGCCAACAAGCCAGGCGAAGTACAGTTAGATACCTATTTTCAAAATGAGGCAAAAAAAGATGGCAAGAAAGTGCTGGGATTAGAAACCATAGACGTTCAAATAAAAGCATTGTTTGGCCAGCTTACCATGCCAAGACAAATAGAATTGTTAAACGAAACCCTAAAAGAAAAAGACTGGCTAAGGACAATGATAGGCGTGATGAACAAGGCTTATGTTTCTCAAAATATGACAACGCTACAACAATTAATGTATGAAAGCAGTTATAAACCGGAGGAGATAAAAGTATTGTTAGATGACCGTAATAATAACTGGATGCAACAATTACCAAAACTGATGCAGGAGCAGCCCATTTTTGTAGCTGTGGGAGCCTTGCACCTTGTGGGGCATACCGGGTTGGTCAATCAATTAAAACAGCGAGGGTATATAGTAGTGCCGGTAAATTTAAAAAACTAAGTGAGCGAACAAGCATTTTTATCCCAATTGAAGGAGCACCAGAATATTATTTATAAGCTGGTGCACCTCTATGCAAATTCTGAAGAAGATAAAAAAGATTGGTACCAGGAAATATTATTGCAGGCCTGGAAATCGTACCCAGCTTTTAGGGGCGAGGCAAAGTTCAGCACATGGCTTTACAGGGTTTGTTTAAATACGATTTTTACTATTCAAAAGAAAACAAACAGGATTGAATATACGGATACTACAAGGTATGAACAGGCCTACGCAACACACCCGGGCAATGATGAAGCCGAACGCTTATACAAAGCCATAAGAACACTTTCAGAAACAGAGAGAGCCGTTATTTCTCTTCACCTGGATGGGTATGACAACAAAGAGATCAGCAGTTTTTTAGGAATCACACCCAACCTCGTTGGGGTAAAACTGCACAGGGCAAAACAACAATTGGCAACCCTTTTAAAAAACATCTAATGGACATTGAAAATACATGGCAACAAGCTGGCGAAAGTGATGACATGCTCAATAAGATGTTGCAACAAACTGATTTTCCCAACATTCAATCGCAACTCCCTTTAAAAAGGTTGAAGAAAAACTTACTGACAGGCATTTTTTGGGCACTGTTGATTACGCTATTTTACATCGCCCTCTTTTTTTTCATACCCCTGTGGCAGGTGCATGTGGCGCTCGTGGTGATGATTTCCTTTAACCTATTAATCATGATAGATACCTGGAAATTATACAAAACAACACAGGAAAATATTGCCGTGAACAACTCTTTAAAACAGGAGTTGCAAAAGAACTACGATGGCTTTCAAAAATGGTGGAAACTTCAACAGAAGGCCGGACTTTTTGTATATCCCATTGCTGCAACCGGTGGCTTTATTATAGGAGGAGTAGAAGGTTCGGGCAAAACAGTGGAGGCGTTTTTATACAATCCCAAAATGCTCATTATTTTAGCGATCACCCTTGTAGTGTTGGTCCCGGTTTCTCATTATACTGCAAAATGGATGTTTAATTATGCCTATGGCAAACACCTTAAGAAGTTAAAGAATTTGATGGATGAATTAAATTGATGCCTGGATGTAGCAATCGCAGATATGCGCTCCACCTAAGCATCCCGGTAGTACGACTACCATATGCTAGCCGCATTGGTTGGCTGCAACCTCATAGCGTCAGGCTATTGAGCCATTATTTTAATTGATTGTTCTGAAATAGATGCAAACAACCACTCACCACGAACTATAACCAGTATCTTTTCTTCCCCCCCACATTTTAGGGAAGGAGGCTTGCCATCATTTAAGCCGGGTACAAAATTTCGCCAACCAGAGGTAATGATGAAAGCGCTTGCATTCTAAAAAATTAGTTGCTACATTACTTTAGGTTCTCTGCCCTGGCAAACTTTCCTTTTGATGCGCCCCTTCCTTTTTTAACCTTTAAACTTTTTATTATGAAAAAAATGTTGGTATGGGCCTTAGGCTCCTTATTATTTATTGGTTGCGACAACGACAAGGCAACTGAATCAAAAATGGAAACGACTGTAACGCCAGCCGGTACGAAAGTTGAAACCCCGCCGGCGGCATTTGCCGATGCTAAATATGCCGACATTGCCAGAAAAGGTGTTGCGGCTTTATCTAGTGGAGACATAGACGGCTGGATGGCCGACTTTGCAGACAACGCCGTATATCTCTGGAATAACGGAGACAGCCTGGTGGGAAAAGCAGCTATCAGCGCTTACTGGAAAAATAGAAGAACCACTGTAATGGATTCTATTAGCTTCAGCAACCAGATATGGCTGCCCATAACGGTGAACCAACCACAATCTGTAGAGCAGGCAGGTACATGGGTACTAGGTTGGTACATGGTAAAAGCAAAATATAAAACTGGCAAAACCATGCAGCAGTGGATTCATACCGATCTGCATTTTGATGCTTCCGATAAAATAGACAGGACTATACAATACCTGGATAGAGTACCCATCAATGCAGCGATGAATAAATAGTTTATTAATTATTTAAAACAAAATAACGGTACAAGATTGCACCGTTATTTTGTTTTCTGCAACAGTTCACAGATATGAACCAGCTTATTGCAGTGTACCAATATCTTTCCAATCTCTCCTCAAACCATCACCACAAGCACCATCGGGGCGAAATTTTGGTAGCAATGATTTTTTAGTATTTCCAGGGAGCCCCATCGGGGCGAAACTTCTTTGTCTCTCCCAAACACACCCGAGAAAATGTCGCCCCGTTGGGGCTTGCTTCTCGATAATATCTTACACTACCAAAGTGTCGCCTCTACGAGGCTCACTACGTTCACTTATCAAAAAAAAATCAGCCCATGTTAAGGGCTGACAATATCGGTCTATTAATTTTTCCTGATCAATTGTGGATATTGAATACCCAATTGTTCGAGATACGTTTTATACTTTGAGGGATCGTAATAATATTTTTTAAGTTCTGGTCTAAAGCTGTCCATCAGCTTTTTATTCAGGTGCGTAGCAGGCTTTGTGGTAGCTGCCAGGAAGGGAATATATTTTACATCTTTCGTTTGCACGTTGTTGTGATATTCCCAGGCATCTGCAATTATTTTCGGATTGGTGAGCATATCCAACAGCGTAGCAGCTACAACCTTGCTGCCGGCAACCACGCCTTTGTGTGCTATGGGAGTGGCCATGGCAATAGCATCTGCCCAGTGGTGGCCCGGTGTGCCGGGTATATTGGCCGGGTAACGAAGCACAACAGTGGGTACATTCCATGCTATGTCCGCAATGTCGTCGCTGCCTGCGCCCCAGGAAAACTGCACGGGTCCATAGAGCGAATCAACCTTCATATCCAGCCCATCTATAGGCTTGCCATACTGCGTTTTTTTGGGAGCGTTCACCAGCTTTTGCACCGCCCGTGCCAGTTGTTGATCTGCTGAATCCCACACTGGTAAACCTACTCTTTTGATATTTTCATGCACGGCCATGGCAATAGATTTATTAAAATGGCCCGGCCAGGCAGTGCCCAGTAATTGATGAGAAACCTTGGTGCCCGTCATGGTTGCTACGGAGTTGGCATACAAAATACCCTCGTCGTACATCATCTTTATATCTTCATACGTGCGCTCTCTAAAATAATACCACACGGCAGCTTTTGAAGGCACAACATTCGGTTGATCGCCGCCATCCGTAATTACATAATGCGACCGTTGAGTGGGTTTCAAATGTTCTCTTTTAAAATTCCAGGCTATGTCCATCAGTTCTACAGCATCCAGAGCACTCTTGCCCCGCCACGGTGCGCCCGCCGCATGCGCAGCGCTTCCTTCAAATTTAAATTCTACAGATACCAGGCCGTTGTTACCGGCATCGCCCCAGGATACATTCATATTGCTGCCCACATGCGTAAAGATGCAGGCGTCTACATTTTTAAAATAACCATCCCTGATGTACCAGGCTTTGGCACCCACGAGTTCTTCTGCTGCACCCGGCCACAGAACCAGTGTGCCCGGCATTTTCTCCCGCTCCATTATTTTTTTTACTTCAATGGCAGACAGTATCACCAGTGGCAATCCTGAATTGTGACCCTCCCCATGACCCGGAGCATCTTCTACAATCGGCTCTTTGTAGGCTACTCCCGGTTTCTGCGATGCTTTGGGAATACAATCTATGTCGCTGCCCAATGCAATCACTGGCTTACCATTGCCCCACTTTGCCATCCAAGCGGTAGGTATGCCAGAGACACCTCTTTCTATGGTAAAACCATTCTTCTCTAAGATGTTGGTGAGATAGGCCGATGTTTCCGTTTCCTGGAAACCCAGCTCTGCAAAACTAAAAACCATGTCTACCATTTCCTGTGCGGTCTTACCTTGCGCATCCAGCGATTTGATGACTTCCTGCTTGAGCAATTCGGTTTTTGAGTTGCTGTTTGCTTTCTTTTTTTGTGCCAATAGGGGACCGGCAAAAAAGATCATCGCAAAGAGTAAGCATAATTTGTTACCACGCATGTTGGTTGGTTTTTGTTTTAAGAAATGATGTATTAAATGTAGCTGGATTTTTTCAATTAAAATTTATTGTGATGGGGAGCAACGAAATTTCGTTTGAGGTATTCGAACAGAGGGGAGAAGGTTGTAGTGTGGACTGCGATCTGACGATGGGTGAACACTAGTAGGTGCCCTTAACTCCCTCGCATTGTAAATTCCCCTTAGCGCAAACCAGCGTTTGCACAGTCAATGAGTTCACATTTAAGGTTAGGATTTCGCCTTTGAGTTTAATTTTTGGATTTCATTTGAGTTCAAAATCTATCTCATGTAAGCATTCAAATAATCAACCGCTTCTACACTCTTAAACAATCCGCTTTAAATTATGCAAACTGCCATAATTTCGCTTTCATAAAAGGAGAAAGGAGTTACCATTGTTGAACAGCGCATCTATAAACCATGGGAATCAACAGTACACCATGCCGTTGCCACTGGCTCAAACGCCGGTAAACAAAACATAAAACATGTCTGACACATCTGAAATATTTATTGCAAAAGGCACCGTAAAAGCTGCTGACCTGGAGCACAGGCGCAAGATCAATTTTAATATTGGCCGCTACAATGCGTCGGTACCCAAGGGCAAAGAGCAGTTCAACGATGTGCACCTGGCAAGAGAAAGGGCCAAGAATACCAAATGGCGGGCAATAGAAAACCTGGACCAGCAACTGGAGCAGTTTGAAATGCAGTTTACCAAACGGGGCGGCAAAGTGTTGTGGGCAGAAAACAGCGACCAGGCCATTGAAGAAATCCTGAAAATTTGCGCAGCCAACAATTGCAAAACGCTGGTGAAGAGCAAGAGCATGGTGACCGAAGAAATTCACCTGAACAAAGCGATGGAAGAAAATGGCATAGACAGCATTGAAACAGACCTGGGCGAGTACATACAGCAACTGGACGATGAAGCGCCTTACCATATTGTAACGCCCGCCATGCACAAAAGCAAAGAAGACGTGGCCAACCTGTTTGCCCGCAAACTGGGAACCTCTCCCACCTTAACACCCACGGAGCTTACGCTGGTGGCCCGCGGCATTCTGCGGGAAAAATATGTGCAGGCCGAAGTGGGCGTAACGGGTGCCAACTTTATCATCAGCGATATAGGAGCCGTGGCCGTTACCGAAAACGAAGGCAATGCCCGACTGAGTTGTGCTTTTCCTAAAATACATATCGTTGTAGTGGGCATCGAGAAAGTGATTCCCAGCCTTACAGACCTTGCGTTGTTCTGGCCGCTGCTAAGCACTTTTGGCACAGGGCAAAAAGTTACTTGTTACAACAGCATCATCAGCGGGCCAAGACAGCCCGGCGAAACGGATGGCCCCGAAGAGATGTATGTGATTTTGCTGGACAATGGCAGAACCAGCATTTTAGATAACCCCGTGCAGCGGGAGAGTTTGTATTGCATTCGCTGCGGTGCTTGCCTCAACGCCTGCCCCATCTATAAAAATATTGGCGGCCATGCTTATGGCGCCACGTACAGCGGTCCCATTGGAAGTGTGATTACCCCGAACCTCCAGGGGATGGAAGATTTTAAACACCTGAGTTTTGCCTCATCCCTCTGCGGCAATTGCACGGAAGTGTGTGCCGTTAAAATAAACCTGCACGAATTATTATTAGATAACCGTAAGACGTCCGTGGACGAAGGGATGACGAGCTTTGCAGAGCGCACTGCCTGGAAACTGTGGAAGCTAGCCAGCCTCAACCGTCGCCTGATGAATATGGGAAATGGCAACCTAAAAAATAAAGTGGTGAATGGCTTGTTCAAAGAATGGAAGCAGAACCGGGCAGACCTGGAATTTAGCCAAAAAACCTTTAATGAAATGTGGAGGGAGCGGAATAACAAATAGATTAAGTTTGAAGTAGCAGGTATTTGCTTAGCAAATGTTTCATTGCCCCATCGTGGCGAAACCTTTGTAAACATAAGGCTTTGATGCCAATCTTTTACAGCCCCGTCGGGGCGAAACCTTTGTAGAAAATAGGCAGATAAATTTCTTTGCTCCGTAGGAGCAATACATTTTTTGATGATCGGCGAAGAGGCTGTTGCTCCTAAGGAGCAAAAATCATGGCAGTGGTTTGCGGCTACACAGTTGATGCTCCTACGGAGCAAATGTGGAAAGAGCGTTTTCAAAATGATTAGCCCAACTATTTCTAACTGATCAGCAATTAAATCTTAACTTGAATTGATTTTATGTTGGTAGTCCAATTGCCCAATTCATGAAATAATCAACATGCTCATCTACGCTCGCACAAGCACTACACGCCTTCAATACATTTGCAAGTTTATTTTTGAAGAACAGTTGGGCATCAGTCACAGCATTACCACACATGCGGAAAGTTTCAACATTCATGAAGGTGCTAAAATAAATTACAGCGACTTACCCGGGCAGGGTACGGTGTTCACGATGCGCAATCATCCTTTGCTGTTTGAAACTGGTGTGCAAACCCAAGCCACAGATTGTTTTGAAAGCAACGGTTATAAAGCATTTTTCAACACTACCGGCAGCGATTTCTCCTTTGATATTTTTGCGGCGAGCTTTTATTTGCTCAGCCGCTACGAAGAGTACCTCCCACATGAAAAAGATGAATATGGCAGGTACGCTTACCAAAATTCACTCGCTTTTAAAGAACGATTTCTGCAGCAACCCCTTATTAATTATTGGTTGATAGATTTTGCAAAAGGCCTGCTGCAGATGTTTCCCAACCTGAAGCTGCGGGAAAATATTTTCAGGTACATACCCACGTATGATATTGACATTGCCTGGTCTTTTAAACGGAAAGGATTGGTCCGCCATCTGGGAGGATTTTTGAAGTCGCCCTCCCTCAAAAGGTTAGGTGTACTTGCCGGGGTACAAAAAGATCCCTTTGACAGTTATGACTTTTTAAAAACATTGCACAATGGTGGAAGGCTACCTCCCATATTTTTCTTTTTGGTAGCTACCAGTAGCAGCCAATATGATAAAAACATTTCGCCTTTTAACATGCACATGTGGAGGCTTATAAAAAACCATGCACGCCATTTCAACATCGGCCTTCACCCTTCCTGGAGAAGTTTTGAAAAACCTACCCTTTTTCAAAAAGAGAAAAAGATTTTAGAAACTGCCAGCCAAACGGTGGTAACCAAGAGCCGGCAACATTACATCAAATTCGACCTGCCTGCTACCTTTCAACATCTACTGGAGGCAGGCATGACAGCAGACTACAGCATGGGTTATGGTAGCATCAATGGTTTCCGGGCATCTGTAGCTTCTTCCTTTTTATGGTACAACCTGGCCAATGAAACCATCACGCCACTCCGCCTGCATCCGTTTTGCTTTATGGATGCTAATAGTTTTTACGAACAGCAACAAGATGCCGCCAGCAGCTTGCCAGAATTGCTTTATTATTACGAGGAATGTAAAAAAGTAAACGGCGAAATGATCAGCATTTTTCACAACAACTTTTTAGGAACAGATCCCTTGTATGGCGGGTGGAGAAAAATGTACAGCGATTTTATTGCTCAGATTCAATCTTGATCCTTTGGGTTCGCTTGCTGCTAAGGTTTACCAGGTAAACGCCAATAAGGGTAACAATGGAACCCCATAAGATATTGATGGTTAATTGCTCATTTAGCAGGAGTGCTGCCACCGTCATGGCAACCAGTGGGTTGATGTAGGCATACAACGAAGAGATGGCTGCCGGCAATACTTTCATAGAGTAAATGAATGCAACAAACGCCACAATGGAACCGAACAGCACCAGGTAGCCAATAGCCAGCCAGCTTGTGAGAGAAATAGCGCTAAGGGAGATGGTTGGTTGTGTCAATTTGGCCAGGAAAAATAATATGAAAGAACTCACTATCATTTGCCAGCCAGTACCGTAATACGGATTGAGGTTGGCCTTGTTTCGACTTAAAAAAATGGTGCCCACACTCCAGCAAAGCATGGCAAATATAGAAAGACCAAGCCCCAACATAAAATCGGGTGTAAGGTTTTGGAAGGCACTTTCATAAAATACGATAGCCACTCCTGTGAGCCCGAGAAAGAGGCCAATGAAAGTGAGTACGGTCATTTTTATTCCTTTAAAAAACAGGCGCTCCAAAATAACCACGCTGAGTGGATAGAGTGCGCCAATTAAAGAACTAAGGCCAGTGGGAATATATTTCAAACTCCAGGTGCTAAGGCCATTGGCACATACAAACATGAGAACAGACATTACTGCTATCCAACGAAATTGTTTGAGCGTGGGCAGAGGCATATTCTTGTACAGCATAAAAAAAAGTACAAAACAAAGCCCGGCCAGTAGCTGCCGGATGCTGGCCATTTGCAGGGCCGGCATTTGCTGCACACCTACTTTACTGGCCACCCAGGTGGTACCCCACACAATGCAGGTAGTAGCCAGTGCTATGTACCCTTTCGTTTTTTTATCCTGGTTAATTTGTCGCATGAAGCAGTCAAAAATTAATGTTTAAAATGCCGCATGCCTGTAATCACCATAGCCAGTTGCTGCTGTTTGCAATACTCAATAGAGTCTGCATCACGGATAGAACCGCCTGGTTGAATGAACGCAGTGATGCCCGCCGCATGCGCAATTTTTACGCAATCATCAAAAGGAAAAAAAGCATCGCTGGCCAATACTGCTCCAGTTAGTTCAAAATTAAACTGCTTCGATTTATCCAGTGCATGGCGCAATGCATCTATGCGGCTGGTTTGCCCGCAGCCCTTGCCTATTAACTGTTTGTTTTTAATGAGCGCAATGGCATTGCTTTTTAAATGCTTGCAAATGATATTGGCAAAAACAAGATCGGATTTTTCCGCTGCAGTGGTTTCCCTGCCGCCGGCTTCTTTCCACTCTGTAAAACTGCCTTCATCATTTTGTTGCAGTAAAATACCATTCAGCAAAGATTTGTATTGCATGGCTGGCAAGCTGGCATCTTTTAATTGCAATACGATCCTGTTCTTTTTAGATTTCAATACGGCAAGGGCTTCTTCTTTAAAGGCTGGCGCTATCAATACTTCAAAAAATATTTCGTTGATGGCGTTGGCGGTAACAAGATCAATCTCCTGGTTGCATACCAACACGCCACCGAAAGCACTTTCGGGATCACCGGCAAGGGCTGCATCCCAGGAGGCTTTCACCGTGGCTCTGGCCGCCATGCCACAAACATTCGTATGCTTGATGATAGCAAAGACGGCTCCCTGCCCGCCTTCTTCGGAGATATTGGAATTTGTATCCCTGATAATATTAACTGCCGCATCTACATCTACCAGGTTGTTGTAAGAAAGTTCCTTGCCATTGAGCTGCTCAAAAATTTCTTGCAGATTGCCAAAAAAAGTTGCAGGCTGGTGAGGATTCTCACCGTAGCGCAGGGTTTTCTTTTCTTTGTTAAAAGGTGTCTCTACCGCGATGGCATTAAAGTAAGAAGAGATAGCCGTATCGTAAGCTGTGCACACATCAAACGCTTTGATGGCAAACATGCGGCGTTGTTCCAGGCTGGTCTCACCTTGTTGGGCTTCCAAAATATCAACCAGCAATTGATAATCATTTTTAGCGGCCACTACTACCACGTCACGGTGGTTCTTGGCTGCAGCCCTTATCATAGAGGGCCCACCGATATCAATTTTTTCAATGATTAAACTCTCGTCGGTGGTAGATTTCACCGTTTCTTCAAAAGGATAGAGATCCACAATTACAAGATCCATTTCCGGGATGTTGTATTGCTTCATCTCTGCCACATGAGTATCATCATTCCGCTTACCCAGGATACCGCCAAACACAGAAGGATGCAAGGTTTTTACCCTTCCTCCTAAAATGGATGGATAGCTGGTGAGTGATTCTACCGGCACACAGCTCACACCAAGCTTTTCAATAAAATCCTGCGTGCCGCCGGTGCTGTAAATCGTTACCCCGTTTTTTTGAAGTTGTGCTACTATTTTTTCAAGTCCGTCTTTGTAAAAAACAGAGATCAGTGCAGAAGTGATTTTTTTTTGCATAGTGTTATCTTGTCAATGGTCATTTGTCAATGTGTCAATATGGATTTCTACCATTCGTGTTGCATATTCTAAGAACGCTTTTAATTGAAGTGCTCCTTTGATCCTTTAGAAAATGACTATTGACCACTGACTAATGACTATCAACGAACCTCCAACACAAATGCCCCCTGCTTTGCCACAGCATGGCTGCGCAAATGTAATTCTTCACATTCTCTTTGCCAGCTTTCTATTTTCCACAAATTATTAGTCGCATCAAACACAACAACCGCGGGCTTTACAGCTTTCACTGCGTCTTTGATGCTGATGGCTGTGTTGTGGCTTAACAGTAAAATATCAATTGGTAGTTGCTGCTCCCTTGGCGCCAACAGAACGGCACTATCCAGCACCACTATTTTTTTGCTGGCAAATTGCCACAATACATTTTGTTGTTGCAGCGAGGGCAGCGAAGACGCAGCCTTGGTTGCCTGCAGGAAGATGCGGGCTGGCTTCAGGTGAAAGTTTTGCAACAAACCTTCTTGCTTTAGCGGCTCGCTCCCAACAAAAAAATGCTTGTCTCGCTCCACAAAATCTATGGCCTGGTTTTTTGACACATTGTAGATTACAATTTTTCGTTGTTCATAAAGCCGGATGCTGGCATGCGCATAAAAGATCGTTAGCAGCAACAGGCAGCAAAGAGCAACTTTAAAATGACGAATCTTTTTGTGTAACAGCCAGGCGCACATAAAAGCCACCAGACCATACAGGCACCAGGTGCTGTACATGTTGGCATAGATATTATCCCACACAGAAAAATCAAAACTGCTAAAGAAAAGGATCACCCGGTTCATTCCATCAATCAGGTAAGTAATGAGCAACCCCAGCTTTGTGGCTAATGCGTCCCAGGCTCCCACCACAACGAGTAATATTTCTCCAAAAAGAATGACGGTGGATAGAGGAATAACGAGCAGGTTGGTAAACAGAAAGAAGTTAGGAAACTGGTGGAAATAGTAAATGCAGATGGGGAAAGCTGCCACCTGCGCCGCAATGGTAACAGATAACATCTGCCAGATTTTTCGCAGCCAGGTATTTTTGAGATAGACGCTGCGGTAAAGCGGTTGTTGCAGTGCCACAATTCCCAGTACCGCCAGGTAGCTCAATTGAAAACCGACATCCCATAAATAATAGGGATTGTAACAAAGCAAAATCAACGCCGAGGCAGAAAGTGAATTGTAAACCGATGCCTGCCGGAAATAATACTTACCGATGACTATCACGGTAAACATGACTGCACTTCGCAATACAGAAGCTGCGCCGCCGGTTAACAAAGAAAATAGCCAGAGGCAGCTTAGCAGCAATATTACTTTTATATGCCTGGATTTTTTGATGAGCGGCAGGCGGTTGAACAGCCAGAGAAGCACAGCATAAATAAGACCCAAGTGCAAGCCAGAAATAGCAATGATATGCACAACACCGGTGTTGCTGTAAGCCTGCACAAGGTCTTTGTCGAGATCTTCTTTGTAACCAATGAGCAGCGCTTCTGCAATGCCCAACTCCTGCCGCTGGTTGCCGATATTTTTTTGAAGTACACCCAATACGTACTGCCGGCTACCATACAAAAAAGAACGGAACCAATTGGCCTGCACCTCCTTGGTGCCCACCCAATCTTGTGGTTGTAAAAATAACTGGTGATATACCTGTTGAAAGGCAGCATAACGTTGATAGTTGAACGCTCCGGGGTTGCCAGAATTTTTGATGGGTTGAAGCCGTTTTTTTATCAATACAATTTGGCCATACTTTAATAAAGGCATGGCACTGTCTTTAGAAAAGTATAAGAGTAGCTTGCCGGTAGCCGCCTGCTGTTGCCTTCCATGCATCATACCAACTACCATTCCATCTGCCTTGTACGACCGGGCTTTTTCTACCAGCGGTTCGTTGATCTTCACAATCAACACGGCACTGTCTGAATAATTTTTGCCATACCATGTTGCAATTTGCCGGCTATCGTTTTGCCACGTGAGCAGCATGCCAACTCCTGCCAGCAATAAACACAAAAGCAAACCCTGGAACCTTCTTACATGATACATGCCGGTGGCCGACAAAAAATAAAGCATGAGAAAAGCCGTCAAGAAGGAACAAAACCAAACAGCCAAATAGGAAAGTGAAAATCGGATATACCATTGCACGATGATACCTGCAGCCAGCGGAAAAAGCAAACGTACGAGAGGTGCAGTTTTCCAGAAAGGCAGTTGCTGGTGCGGAATCATGCAACAAAGTAAAAAATGAAAGGCTTAAATGCAAGAGAGCCATGGCAATTAAATGCCAAGCAGCCGATAGAACTCCTGCTCCTCCAGTTCCTTTACCTCGCCGGGTTGCAGGCTTCCTACTCTAATATTGCTGATAGACAAGCGCACGAGCCGCAGGCAGCGATGCCGGGCAGCCAATACCATTTTTCTCACCTGCCGGTATTTGCCTTCGGTGAGGGTAATGAGCAGCCAGGTATGCGGATAAATTTCCCGGCGGTCTGCAGCAAACGGATAGAGCTGTAGCGGTTCTTTTATGATTTCAATGGATGTAGGTTTGGCAATGTAAGTTTCTCCCTCTTTAATTTTTATGGGAATCCCCTCTCTTAGTTGCAGAAATGTTTCTGGAGTAATTTCATTTTGCACCATCACCAGGTAGCTACGCAGGTGTGGTACTTTAGCAAGAAACAATAAACGGGTCACTCTTTTGTCTGTGGTCAACAACAGTAAACCTTCGGAGTCTTTGTCCAGCCGGCCAATAGCGTGTGTCCCTTCCGGAAAATGAAAATCAAGATCGCCCAGCAAACCAACTTCATGCGTGCTCACAAATTGTGAGACCATATTGGTTGGTTTGTTGATGATGAAGTAGCGGTGCATAATGTAAGCGGATGATGGTACCTGCACAAATCTATATAAAAACCTACTTGGTTATTCGCATTAAGATAAGCAAGCACACAAGATTTGAGAAAGCCTGTTACCCTGAGCAGCACCCATTTCGAAATAAGTAGTTGGGTGGATCAAGAAGGGTTATTTACGGATTCCAATCTACTGCTGTTGTTGCTGCATCTCCAGAAAGTGGCGATAAGAGTTGCCCGTGAGGGCCGGGTTTTGCGTGGTGTAACCATAGGACTCCGATGCACTAGCATCACTACCAGATGGCGTGGTGCCGCTGTTAATTTCTACAGAAACCTCCAGCGTGTGTTCTGACGAACCTTTATAGGTTCCCTTTACCGGTGTGCAGTCAGAAAAATTTCTACCAATTGCCAACTTCACATGACGGTCGCTTGCAATACAATTATTAGTGGGGTCAAGCCCCACCCAGCCATAGCCCGGGGTGTATGCTTCTACCCATGCGTGCGTGGCACCTGCACCTCTTAACTCTTCCTTATCGGGGCAAATATAACCGCTTACATACCGGGCAGGGATGCCGTTGCAATGCAACAGCACCAACAACAAGTGAGCAAAATCCTGGCAAACCCCAGCCTTCAAAGCCAGTATTTCGTCTACCTTGGTTTCTACACTGGTAACACCTTTTTTATATTCGAAATTATTGTACACGTATTCGGAAAGCAGACGGCCATTGTGAAAAGGACTCCATTGCTTATCAATTGTTCTTGCTGATATGACATTCAATTCATCCACTGCAATAAGCGCTTCATGATCCATAAAATCAAGGTAGGGGTATGCTGATTTCAACTCAGCAAGGGTAGCCCATTCTTCTGCAGGAGGGGGAAGGCGTTCGGGGAATTCCACCGGCCTGGTAGACACGACAATGTCTGATTCTATCAGCAAAACATTGTGTGGAGCAATAATTGAAAACATACCAACCTTGTTGCCAAAATAATCTGTAAAGGTCTCGATAGGCGGGTTATTCGTAATTTTTAGCTCGTGCGATTGTACATTTTGATGCTCGTCGTTGATGGGGTAGAGCATTACCTGGTTGGTACAATCTATCACTGTAGATGCGTAGCTGTAACGGGTAATATGTTTTATGTGAAAGTCTGCCATAAAATTATCTTCAGGAATTTCCGAAATATTGTTTGTTAAAGAGGTTTGCAATTTCAAAAAGTTCTGCCCGGGTTTGTGCTAAAAAGTCTTTCAATAGTTCGCTGTCTTCTGCAACATTGCTATACTTTACATTGTTGAAGCAACGCCCAATATAAAATTCCAACTGCGCATAGTTACCGCTATCGCCTTCTGTTTTTAACCGCTCAAAATAACGAGCCAATCTTTCCATAGAATACAGCAGGGAATGCGGAAACTCCATGTTATACAAAACATGTTTTATAACCAATTTTGAATCTAGTACGCCGCGGTTCGTTCTCAGGTATAATTCGTAGCCGGATAACGAATACAACAAGAATCGCCAGGTAGGGTCTTCCCGGTGTTTTTCCAGCTCGTAATTATATTCTTTCATTTTTATAGTAAGCAAATCGATGATAATAACAGACCTCGAAAGAAATCGGCCGATATTAAGAAAGTTAAATCCTTCTCCCCTGGCCATGGTTATATCCACCGTTCCATTGTACAACATCCCATGCCTGATGAGTGCATCCAATGATGTGACAGGATCGCCCGCAAGAAAATGATCGGCAATCTGTTTTTCCCTCACCAGGTGATAAAACTCATTGAGGCAAAGCCATACTTCTTTTGTGATGTGGTCCTGTACGGACCTTGCATTTTCCCGGGCCTGTATAATATTATTAATAATGGAAAAAGGGTTTTCCTTGTCTATCACAAGGTGCTGCAGTACCAGTGAAGAATTATTTTCGATGGCGATGATTTGTTCTTGCTTAAGCTCGCTATAAGTTTGTAATACAGATCGCCAGTTGAAATCTGTCACTTCATCCTGCGAAGAAATATATTTTGTATGCAACATGCGAAGCATACGGTTGGTACGCTCCATATACCTCGCCATCCAGAAAATTGATTCAGCAACACGACTAAGCATCCAATAATTTTTACGGTTCAGTAAATAATCAGTTTCCCAAAACCCAGGTGTCTTTGCTACCGCCACCCTGCGAAGAATTAACTACCAATGATCCCTCTCTTAACGCTACCCTGGTTAAACCGCCCGGCACTATTTCTATTCCCTCCGGCCCGTACAATGCATAAGGCCGCAGGTCTACACGGCGGGGTTGGAGTTCTCCATTAAGGTAGCAGGGCGCAGACGAAAGGTTAATAATTGGCTGCGCAATAAAACTCCTTGGATCGGCGGTGATGGCTTTTTTAAAATCATCCATTTCTTGTTCTGTTGCTGAGTTTCCTATCAGCATACCATAGCCGCCTGATTCATTGGTTTTCTTGATGACCATCTTGTTCATATTTTCAAAAACCATTTTTCTATTGTCCGGATCTGCTAATTGAAAGGTGGGCACATTTTTTAAAATAGGCTCCTCATTTAAGTAATACCGAATCATATCGGGCACATAGGAGTAAACAGCTTTATCGTCTGCAACACCGTTACCCATCGCATTTACGATGGCTACGTTGCCTTTTCTATATGCCCAATAAATGCCAGGTACGCCCAGTATACTATCTGGCCGAAACACGAGGGGATCAATAAATTCATCATCAACCCTGCGATAAATTACATCTACCTTTTCCAACCCGCGGGTAGTTTTCATATAAACAAAATGATTTTCTACCACAAGGTCACGCCCTTCCACCACTTCAATGCCCATTAACCTTGCAAGGGTGGTATGCTCAAAATAAGCGGAGTTAAACATCCCCGGCGTGAGCAATACCACTGTTGGATTACTGTTTTGCCTGTTGGAAAGTGCCAGCAGATTCTTGAGCAACCTGTCTGGATAATCCTTTACCGGCAGCACATTATTTTTTGGGATAAGATCCGGAAATATCCTGTAAGTAATGCTTCGGTTCTCCAGCATATAGGAAACTCCGGAAGGCGTTCTCAGGTTGTCTTCCAGCACATAAAACTGCCCATCATTATCACGAATTAAGTCTACACCAGAAATGTGCGTATAGATGTCAAAAGGGACATCCACATTTACCATCTCTCTTAAAAAACAAGGGCAGGAGTAAATTAATTTTGCGGGAATGACACCATCCTTGATAATAAATTGCTGGTGGTAAATATCTTTCAGGAAGACGTTCAGCGCTTTTAGCCTTTGTTTTATTCCTGCTTCTATGTGCAGCCATTCATCTGCTTTTATAATGCGGGGCACCACATCAAACGGAAATATTTTTTCCACACCTTCTCCGCTGTTATAAACTGTAAAAGTAACGCCCTGGCTCATAAAGAGCTTTTTTGCCTGCTCATCTTTACGAGTCATTTCATCGGCATTTATGCTGCTGATGGCAGTAACAAAATTTTTGTAATGCGCCCTTACATCCCCGTTGCCATACATTTCGTCCCAGACGTCCGGATGCTCTAAATACTTCTTTAACAAAGAATGCTCTTCCATAATATCTAAATATTAAGTTAAGAAAGCTCAGTAAACAAATGGAGGCAATGGAGGAAAATGGGCAAAATGCATCAAAGCATGTGTTGTCCTGCTGTAATATAATAACTGTTTTTGAAAATTGATGCGAGCGGCACAAATAGTTTTGACTTAGGTATCAACAGGTGAATGCTGGCGAGAGTATACTAGAAGAAACTTTACGGGCTTAAACAAAAAAACCAACAACAAGTTTACAAACAACATTACCACCAAAAAGGGAATGGGCAGATGCTGTGCGCTAGACCTATCCTAGACCTACCCTAGACCTATAAGGTTTTAAAAACCTTATAGGTCTAACCTTAAAAGTTCCAACCTTCTAGGTCTGAAGTCTTCGCATTGAATTATTATATTAGTAAGAAAAAAGGTTGTATGCCAAACCAACACTTACCCTTACTGCCCAATCATCATTTTCACCTTTACAACCGGGCAGTTGGAAACGAGTTGCTTTTCAGAAACGAAGAAAACTATCGATATTTTCTTCGCAAAATGAAGGAATACATTTTACCCGTTGCACAAATCTGGACGTACTCCCTGATGCCAAACCATTTTCATTTACTTGTAAAAATAAGGGACGATAGTGAAATAGAGGCCTATTACAAACTGGAAAAAAGGAAGGATTATGACCCCGCCGCCCAGTTGATATCAGATTTTATTATGGAACAGTTTAGCAATTGGTTAAACGGTTACGCAAAAGCTTATAATAAAATGTATGCCAGGCAGGGTGCATTGTTTTTAGATTATCTAAAGAGGTCGATGGCCCATGATGATAATGACATCACGAGCTTTATCTTTTACATTCATAAAAATGCTGTTCATCATCGTGTTACCCGCCAGATAGGAGAATGGAAATATGATGGTTACCCCTCGCTAATTTGCAACAGCCATACTGACCTGGCAAGGTCTGAAGTAATAGATTGGTTTGGTTCAGTAGAACGATTGATCCAGTTTCACAAACAACCTGTGGACCTGAGAGACAAGGGCGACTATTTTGACTGATAAGTTTAAAAGACCTTATGATTGAATATACCTATAAGGTTTTTAAGACCTTATTGGTATATTCATTCTACTTACTCAAATGCATACTTCTCTCCTTATACAACTGTCTAAAGTATGGGTCTCTTAAATCTTTGATGAAACGAATGGCTTCACCGGTACTCTTCATCTCTGGCCCAAGCTCTTTGTTTACACCGGGAAATTTATTGAAAGAGAATACGGGTTCTTTAATGGCAAAACCTGTCATCTTCTTTTCGAAAGTGAAATCCTTTATTTTATACTTGCCCACCATTATTTTGGTGGCAATATTCAGGTAAGGGATCTGGTAAGCTTTCGCAATAAAAGGCGTAGTACGACTGGCCCTTGGGTTAGCTTCTATCACAAACACAGAACCATCCTTGATGGCAAATTGCACATTGATCAATCCTTTGATGGAAAGTGATCTTGCAATTTTTTCTGCATATTCTTCCATGGTGTGTACTATCAGGGGAGAAAGATTGAATTGCGGCAACACGGCATTGCTATCTCCACTGTGAATACCCGCTGGTTCAATATGTTCCATCACACCCATCACATGAAACTCTTCGCCATCAAATATGGCATCAATCTCGGCTTCCTGGCAACGATCCAGGAAATGATCTATCAAAATTTTATTGCCAGGCAAATGTTTGATGAGACTTAATATACCTTTTTCCAATTCATCATCATTCAACACAATTCTCATACGCTGGCCGCCAATTACGTAACTCGGGCGAATCAAGACGGGGTAACCTACTTCTTTCGCAGCTTCTATGGCTTCATCCGTATTGTAAGCGGTAGCATATTTTGGATAAGGGATACCGAGTTCTTTTAGCAGGTCACTAAAACGTCCACGATCTTCGGCAATATCCATGCTATCGAAACTGGTTCCGATTATTTTAATTCCTTTTTGATGCAACTTTTTTGCGAGCTTTAAAGCCGTTTGGCCACCCAACTGCACAATTACACCTACGGGCTTTTCATGTTCAATAATTTCCCAAAGGTGCTCCCAAAACACAGGTTCAAAATAAAGTTTATCGGCAATGTCAAAGTCGGTACTTACTGTTTCGGGGTTGCAATTTACCATGATGGCTTCGTAACCCATTTCTTTTACCGCTAGTAAACCATGCACACAGCAATAGTCAAACTCAATGCCCTGCCCTATCCTGTTAGGTCCACTGCCCAACACGATGATCTTCTTTTTATCAGACACGATGGATTCATTGGAAAGCAGTTGGTTACCATCTGCCTTGTTTTCGAATGTAGAATAGAAGTAAGGCGTTTTGGCTTCAAACTCTGCACTACAAGTATCTACCATTTTAAACACACGGGTAAGCCCCATTGCTTTGCGGCGTTCGTAAATTTTATCGGCATCTTCTTCCTGCATGATGCGCACAATTTGTTCGTCGCTAAAGCCCAGGAGTTTTGCTTCTGTCAATACCTGATCGGGCAGAGTCCCTAAGCCATACCTGGCGATCTCTCTTTCGCAATCACAAATTTTTTGAATCTGGTAAATAAACCAGCGGTCTATGAGCGTGCTTTCGCAAATACGTTTTACGCTGGCGCCTGCCATGAGGGCATCCTTAATGCGAAAGATGCGATCCCATTTTGGAATCTTGATGTATTCTATCAGCTCATCTGCATGCATTAAGCTCTTACCATAATAACCGAGCCCCACGGCTTCGTTTTCCAGACTCTGACAAGCTTTTTGCACAGCCTCCGCAAAACTTCTTCCAATGCCCATCACTTCTCCAACGCTCTTCATCTGGAAACCGAGGGTATCGTTGGCACCTTTAAACTTATCAAAATTCCACCGTGGTATCTTCACGATTACATAATCCAGCGCCGGCTCAAAATAAGCTGAGGTAGATTGTGTGATCTGGTTTTTCAATTCATCCAGGTTGTAACCAATGGCAAGTTTGGCCGCAATTTTTGCAATAGGATACCCGGTTGCTTTACTGGCCAGCGCAGAAGAACGGCTCACCCTTGGATTGATTTCTACTACAATAATTTCTTCTGTTTGTGGGTTCAAGGCAAACTGCACATTGCAACCACCGGCAAAATTGCCCAGGTTGCGCATGATATCAATAGCGGTATTGCGCATGAGCTGGTAAGCTGTATCGCTTAAGGTCATTGCAGGGGCAACGGTAATGCTATCACCCGTGTGCACACCCATTGGATCAAAATTTTCTACGGCACAAATAATTACAACGTTGTCATTATTATCCCTCAACAATTCCAGCTCAAATTCTTTCCAGCCAAGTATTGCCTTTTCTACCAGCACCTCGTGAATAGGGCTGGCGGTAAGTGCCCGGTTGAGCGCTTCATCCAGTTCATCTTTTTTAAATACAATACCACCGCCGGTACCACCCAGTGTAAACGAGGGGCGCAACACCAATGGAAAACCTATTTCCTGTGCGAATTCTTTTCCTTCCAAAAAAGAGTTTGCGATTTTTGCTTCGCACACCGATATACCCATTTCAATCATCCATAACCTAAACTTCTCCCTGTCTTCTGCTTTGTCGATTGCCTTTATATCTACACCAATAAGTTTAACCGAATGTTTCTCCCAAATACCCAACTCATCTACTTCTTTGCAAAGATTAAGCGCTGTTTGTCCACCCATGGTAGGCAACACTGCATCTATATCATTTTCTTCCAATATCTGTTCAATACTTTCCACGGTAAGTGGCAGTAAATACACCCGGTCTGCCATCATCGGGTCGGTCATAATGGTTGCAGGGTTGCTGTTGATGAGTATCACTTTTACACCTTCCTCCTGCAGGCTGCGGGCTGCCTGTGTACCGCTGTAATCAAACTCGCAAGCCTGGCCAATAACGATAGGGCCAGAGCCAATGATTAATACCGATTGTATGGAATTATTTTTAGGCATAATAGGAGTTAGCCGTTTTTGGAGCGGCTCGCAAAAGTACTTGTAAAAAAATGCATGGCAAATTTTTGAACAGGCTATTAAGATTTTTATAAAATACAGCACAAGTCCTTTGGCAAGGCACTGTATTTGTAACTTTGAAACAATTGAACCTTAACCGTTGCCCCGGCATCGAAAAATGTACATTTTATTTGAAACGTACATCACCAAAAATTTACGATGAAGAAAATCTTACCAGTTTTTACATTCCTTCTTTTCTCAGGCTTTATTTACAACAGTGCTGTGGCGCAATTGATGCAGCCAAGGGAATACCAACAACAATATTTTCAATGGCCGGTAGGAGCGAAAGTGGCGCTTGTGGCTAATTTCGGAGAACTCAGGCCCAACCATTTTCACATGGGGCTGGATTGCCGAACCGAGCAGGTAGAAAACAAGCCTGTGTATGCAGCTGCTGCAGGTTATATTGCCAAAGTGAAAATTGAACCCTGGGGTTTCGGCAGGGCCCTTTATGTAAACCACCCCAATGGCCTCACAACCCTGTATGCTCACTTAAACGATTTTTATCCTTCGCTGGAAGCCTATATAAAAAAGCAACAGTACCTGCTTCAAAAATGGAATGTGTTTTTGGACATTCCAGCAGCATTATTCCCCGTAAACAAAGGTGCTCTTATTGCCTACAGCGGCAACACCGGCGGCTCGCAGGGGCCACATGTTCATTTTGAAGTGAGGGATACCAAAACAGACAATGTGCTGAACCCCCTGCTCATGGGCTTCCCCATAGCAGACAATATACCTCCCGATGTTTTGCGCCTTGCTGTGTATGACCGTTGCAAGAGCACCTACGAGCAAACACCCAAAATTTATCCGCTAAAAAAAGTAAATGGTATGTATGTTCCTGCTACTGGCAACCTGGTGGTAAATACCGAGAAAGTGAGTTTTGCAGTTACTGCCTACGATAGATATACGGGCTCTACCAATCAAAACGGCATATACGAGGCCACGCTTTTTGACGATGAGGTGGCGGTGGCTGGTTTTCAGCTAGACAGCATTAGTTATGCCGATACCCGCTACCTGAATGCGCACATTGATTATAAACTGAGGGCTAACGGTGGATCGTACCTGCAACATCTGAGCAGATTGCCGGGCAACAACAGCAGCATTTATAAAACCAATGCTTCCGATGGAATTATTGATTTTGAAACAAAGGAAGCTCATGCCATAAAAATAACCGTAGCCGACCCCAACGGTAATACGTCAACGATTCGTTTCAATATTTCCAGCAGCGGCACTTCACCTGCCGGTGGCCTGGCGGCTGCACAGGCCACCAAACAGTTTCACCCGGGCTTCATCAATATTTTTGAAAGCGAACAGGTTCAATTTTACCTGCCAGAAAATGCGCTCTACGATTCGTTTGCCTTTAAATTCAACCAAACGAAAGACGTAAAAGGAAAAACAGTTTACCAGGTGCACAACGCTACCGTTCCGCTACACACTTATTTCAACCTTAAAATAAAAGAAAATTTTTTACCCGCCGACACCGGTAAGGTAGTGATGTACCGCTTTTATGGCAGCAAGAAAGATTATGTAAAAGCCCGCTACCAAAATGGGTGGTACCAAGCCTCCTTTAGAGAAATGGGTAATTTTCAATTAATGGTAGATAGCATTCCACCAGTGATGTCTGCTCCTGGCCTGGTAAATAATATGAATGCAGCCAAACTTAGCCGGCTGGTTTTTGTTGTAACGGATAATACGGAGGAGATTGAAAATTTTACGGCGCTATTGGATGGAAAATGGCTGCGCTTCAGCAATGATAAAGGCAGAAATTTTATTTACAAATTTGATGAGCAATGCCCGCCAGGCCTGCACGAACTGGTAGTAACTGCAGAAGACCAGGTTGGTAACATCACACAAAAAACTTATAAGTTTACAAGGTAAAAAATATGGAAATTTTAAAAGAAGGAAAGAAAGCTCCTGCATTTAAGGGGATAGATCAAAATGGAGATCCGGTTTCGTCCAAAGATTTTAACGGGAAGAAATGGGTGCTTTATTTTTATCCGCAAGACAATACGCCCACTTGCACGGTGCAGGCCTGCAACCTAAGGGACAACTTTTCAGCTTTGCAAAAAAATGGTATCAGCATCGTGGGCATTAGCCCGGATGAAGTGAAGAAGCATAAAAAATTTGAAGAAAAATTCAACCTGCCCTTTACCCTGCTGGCAGATCCAGATCGCAGTATTATAGACAAATACGGGGTATGGGGCGAAAAAATGTTGTATGGCAAAAAATACATGGGTTTGCACCGTACTACTTTTTTAATAGATGAAAATGGCACGATAAGAAAGGTAATTGCCAAGCCTAAAAGTAAACAGCATGCAGAAGAAATTCTGGAGGCCTGGCAAACAATTGCCAAAAATGAAAAATAGCCAGCCGCTTCATTTTGACTTCAAAGAAAAAAGTTGGATAGCCCGGCTGGCCGCCTGGAAGCTAAATGCTGGTTCAGTAGCCATGGTGGTTGGCCACACCATTCACTTGCATGGGGCAACAAAAGAGGAGCTTTTGAGAGATGAGCGTTGGCTCAAACACGAGTTGTGTCATGTACGCCAGTTTCGGCATTATGGAACCGTAAGTTTTATATTACGGTATGTTTGGGAAAGCCTGCGGCATGGATATTACCAAAACAAATTTGAAAAAGAAGCACGAGAAGCGGAAACCGTGTAATTCAAGTCAGCACCCAATCCACGCTACCATGATCAAAAATACGTTCCATCGTATCGTGGGTAACCAGCTGTCCGGCTTCATTTACTTCCTTAATGGTAGTTTGAAAAACTGCAGAACCTTTTTTTAACCTCACTTGTTGCCCTTTTTTAAATAAACGTTCATTGTATGCCGGTCGTAGCAGCTTTAAATTTTCTTCTGTAATGCCCTTCACTTTATTTAATATGTATTGATGCAATTGCCTGGCGAGCAACTCCGGATTCAACGCTCTGCCGGCAATTTCTTGTAAGGATACGGGCTTAAAAAGGTCCTCTCCAAACCGGGTTTGATTTACGTTAATTCCAATGCCTGCCACAGCCCATTTCCACTGATTGCCTGCAAATACATTTTCTATTAAGATACCCCCTGCCTTTCTGTCACGCCAATAAAGATCATTAGGCCACTTTATAGAAATATTTTGAGAACTGTTTTGCTCTAAAAATTCGGCGCAGGCAAGGGCTATCAAACTGATCAAATAGAAGGGCTGTGCTCTAAAGATGGGCAGTGGCTTTAGCACGATACTTAAAATGATGTTTTTGCCTGGCTCGGCCTGCCAGCCTTTGCTGCGCTGGCCTTTGCCTTTGGTTTGCTCGTTTGCAAACCAGGCCATTCCATGAGAAGCCATTCCTGCATGAACTTTTGCCATGGCATAGTTGTTGGTACTATCCACGCTGTCTAGTAGGTGAAATAAGGCTTTTTCTTCTGGCATATTCCAAGTGATGCTAAATAAGAAGTGGTATTTTTGCTCTAAATTGCAAGCTAAGCGTTTTTAGCTTTGAAGCATGGCCTCAAACCATGTATTTTATTTAAATAAACAGTCAATCATTGAACAACCTGGACGTATTAAAAACCCGTAAAAAAAACAGCCTTACCCGGCTCACTAGAAGCAGCAAAATCTTTAAGTCAATCATCCACGCCATTCACGAAAAAAAGGGTGAAAATGTACTGAGCCTGGATCTTAGAAAAATTCCTGAGGCAGTAGCAGATTTTTTTATCATTTGCGAGGCCAGCAACCCCAATCAATTAAAAGCAATTGCAGATTATGTAGAATTTGACGTGAAAGAAAAAACCGGCGAACTGGCTTATAAGCATGAAGGCCGACAAGGTGAGCAGTGGATACTGATTGACTATGTAAATATTGTTGTTCATATTATGTTGCCAGAACCCCGCAAATTTTACCAGTTAGAAGAAATGTGGAGCGATGCTCCCGGCATGGAACACCCTGATAAATAATTATTATTCCCCTTGTAATCACCTAGTAAGCATGGCACTAAACGATATGAATCCTCCAAAAATTAAAAGAAAGATTTCTCCAGATAACATTCCTCCTGTGGGAGGAGATGATCCCGAAAAGAAGAAAAATAAGCTCAATGTCTATTGGATATATGGCATCATTTTCCTCTCCATTATCGCCTACACCCTTTTAGGAAAAGTGAGCAGCGACGGTATTGAAATAAACCCGGTCCACTACCAGGAAATCCTGAAATCGGGCGATGTAGCCCAGGACCCGAACACCGCTAAAGAAAAAACAGGGCTTGTAGTTGTACGCAATAAGAAAATTGTACGCCTCTTCTTAAACAAAGAAAAATTTGTAGCCAGGGCAGCCTATTACAAAACCTTTTTAAGCGAAGCAGAGTTTGCAGCGCTTTCCAAATCGCAAACTCCGCAGTTATATTTTAGCATTGTAAAAGATGAGGCTTTTGATAAAGAACTCAATACATTTTACAAAGAGAACCTGACTACTCCTAAAGTTTTGCCGGTTTATACAGATGAGGGCGAGGTTTTTGGGCAAATCATCAGTACCCTGTTACCCATCTTACTTATTGGGTTTTTGTTTGTGATGATGATGCGCAAAGTGGGCGGACCAGGCGGTGGTGGTGGCCCTGGTGGCATTTTCAACATAGGAAAATCTAAAGCAACCCTTTTTGAAAAAGGAACAAAAGTAAACATCAATTTTCACGATGTAGCCGGGCTAGACGAAGCCAAGGTGGAGGTGATGGAGATAGTAGACTTTTTAAAAAATCCTAAAAAATATACCGCCCTGGGTGGTAAAATTCCTAAAGGTGCATTGCTGGTAGGCCCTCCGGGTACCGGTAAAACCTTGCTTGCAAAAGCAGTGGCGGGCGAGGCACAGGTTCCATTTTTTAGCCTGAGTGGAAGTGACTTTGTGGAAATGTTTGTGGGCGTGGGTGCCAGCAGGGTAAGAGATCTATTTAAGCAGGCAAGAGAAAAAGCCCCATGTATTATTTTCATAGATGAAATAGATGCCATTGGCCGTGCACGTGGTAAGAATGTGATGATGAGCAATGATGAGAGGGAAAATACATTGAACCAGTTGCTGGTAGAAATGGATGGCTTTGGTACAGACCTTGGCATCATCATATTAGCCGCTACCAACAGACCCGATGTGTTGGATAGTGCCCTGCTGCGTCCGGGTCGTTTTGACAGGCAGATCACCATCGACCGCCCGGATCTTGTAGGTCGTGAAGCAATATTTAAGGTGCATTTAATGCCTATTAAGATTTCTCAAAAACTAGACATACATAAGTTGGCAGAACAAACACCTGGCTTTGCAGGTGCAGATATTGCCAACGTATGCAACGAAGCAGCATTGATAGCAGCCAGGAAAAATAAAGAGGCGGTAGATATGAGCGACTTCCAGGATGCGATAGACAGGGTGATAGGCGGATTGGAGAAAAAGAACAAAATAATTTCTCCCGAAGAAAAAGAGATCATAGCTTACCATGAAGCTGGCCACGCTATTTGCGGATGGTACCTGGAGCATGCTTATCCTTTGCTAAAAGTAACCATTGTACCAAGAGGAACGGCTGCGCTGGGCTACGCACAGTACACTCCTAAGGAGCAATACCTGTACAACACAGACCAGTTGATAGATCAAATTTGTATGACACTGGGCGGCAGGGCCAGCGAAGATATTTTCTTCGGTAAAATTAGTACCGGTGCAAGCAACGATTTGCAGCAGATTACTAAAATTGCCTACAGCATGATTACCACCTATGGTATGAATGAAAAAGTGGGTAACGTAAGTTTCTATGATCCGCAGCAGGAAAATTATTTTACCAAACCCTACAGCGAGGAAACGGGCAAAATGATAGACCAGGAAGTGCGCACCCTTATAGATGCAGCTTATGTTAAAACAAAAAATTTGTTGATAGAGAAAAGAGGAGATGTAGAAAAGCTGGCCAAAGAGTTGTTGGTAAAAGAAGTATTGTTTAAAAGCGATGTGGAGGCCCTGATTGGTAAGCGGCCGTTTGAAGAGAAAAAATTATTGGAGATAGAGCCGGAAGATTTGGTGGTAGAAGAACCCTCGCCTTCACTGCCGGAAGAATTGAAAAATCCACCTTCTATTTAAAAAAAGATGGCAACTGTAACAACAGCAAAAGAAAATATCTTAAAAAGAATAAGAAAGGCACTGACTAATCCAGTGCCTTTGCCTTTTCCTAACAGTGAAGGAACCAGCAGCGTTTACAATGCTGCCAAAGAGGATGATGCTATCATCTTTGCGGAAGAGTTTACCAAACTGCAAGGGAAATTTGTGTATTGTGCAAACGAGCAAGAAATGCTTGCACAACTGGGCACTTTAGTAGCACAACAAGGCTTTACCAAAATCTACTGCAAGGAAACTAAATTGCTGCCAACGTTGCAAAAGCTATCCATTGAACCTTTTGAAGACCTGGCCAACTGCGAAGTATCCATCACCGGCTGCGAGTACCTGGTAGCACGCACGGGTAGTATGGTATTGAGCGCTGCACAACAAGGACGCACCAGCAGCGTTTATGCACCCATCCATATTTGTATTGCTTACAACAGCCAGTTGGTTTTTGATATAAAAGATGCATTGGTATTTTTAAAAGAAAAATATAAGGATACTTTCCCCTCGTTTGTGACTTTTGCTACCGGCCCAAGCCGCACGGCAGATATAGAAAAAACCCTGGTTACAGGTGTGCACGGCCCTAAAGAAGTGTATTGCTTTTTGGTGGAATCACAGGCATAAAATGGTATATTTGGTCAATGAATCCAGTAAGAACATATCGGGTAGTATTACGCAAAGAGCCTGAAGGAACATACACAGCAATGGTTCCCGCATTGCCCGGGTGCATTACCTGGGGCGAAAATATTGAGCATGCCATGGAGATGGCTAAAGATGCCATAACTGGTTATATTGGAGTGTTAAAGGAAGAGGGCGAGCCCATCCATGATGATAATGAAACGCTGGAATATTCGCTTCAACTATCAGCTTAAAATTTGAAATAAGGAGTTGAAAGATATGCTTATCCTTATTCAGGCGACGGAATTATACAAGATTTGACATAATAAATGAAAGTTCTTCTCCCTTTGTATTCATGAACCAGAGTGCTCAACATTTAATTAAATTGCCTGAATCCAAAGGGTATCTGCTCAAGCGAATCACAGGTAGTCATCATTTTTTTCCACCAAGAATTTCGCAAAACAATTATAGTTCCTGTTCACGGCAAAAAGATATTCCAAATGGAACCTTTCTAAGCATCCTTAAACAGGCTGGTATCTCAAAAGAAGAAATTTAAGAAAATGAAAAACGAAATATTTCGATTATTTGTCTACGGTTCTTTGCGAAGCGGGTTTAAAAGCCCCGCCTACGAATACCTGGCAAAAATCTTTAACCTGCTCGGCGATGCTACTGTTAAAGGCAGGTATTTTGAAAAAGAAAATTTTCCTGTTGCACAGCCAGCCACCGATGAACTATACATCATAGGAGAGTTATACGAAATAAAAAATACTTCAGAATTTTCCTGGATCATTGGCCAACTGGACGATTACGTGGGGTTAAATGTAGAAGTGGGCGAAGAGCCACTGTACCGTCGGGCATTGGTAGATACTTACCATGATGGTGCTACGGTTCCCGCATGGATTTATTGGTACAACCAAAGTATAGAGGGTATGCCGCCCATAGAAACCGGCGACGCCATT
>JANPJW010000028.1:0-4380 GCA_031425715.1 Chitinophagaceae bacterium
ATGGGATTTAAATTATACCAACCCGGCTGTTTTTGTAGATATGCTGGACAATGTGTTTTTTCATGCCAACCTTGGCGTAGATATTTTAAGAATTGATGCTCCTGCTTTTATCTGGAAAGAAAAAGGAACCGCTTGACAGAATCTTCCCAAGGCGCATACCATCCTTCGCCTCATCAAGCAGTGTGTGCAGGTGGCTACGCCGGGTATGGCAATTTTAGGCGAAGCCATCGTGGCTCCAAAAGAAATACTAAAATATTTTGGAAACGGTTTGTTTACT
The DNA here is from genome assembly GCA_031425715.1 of Chitinophagaceae bacterium. GTDB lineage: Bacteria > Bacteroidota > Bacteroidia > Chitinophagales > Chitinophagaceae > Ferruginibacter. Next base: position 278 of record JANPJW010000028.1, read on the forward strand.
GCAAAGGAATGTGACTTTGCCTACAATGCCACGCAGATGGCTTTGCAGTGGGATGCCCTCGCTACCGGGGATACGAGGGTAATGCTTGCAGCGCAACATGAGTTGCTGCAAAAACCTTACGGCACATCGTGGATTACCTATACCCGCTGCCACGATGATATTGGCCTGGGTTATGATGATTACATGATAGAAGGAGCGGGATTCAATCCTTATGAACACCGAAAATTTTTAAAGGAATATTACGCAGGTATCCGCCCGGATTCTCCCGCCAGGGGAGCCCTGTTTTCGGTAAATCCTGTAACGCAGGATGCCCGCATCAGCGGAACCCTGGCTTCGCTCTGTGGGCTAGAGTGGGCGCAGGAACAAAACAATGCCGCTGGCATTGAAGTAGCCATTCAAAAAATTTTGCTCATGCAGGCGTACAGCCTTTTTATAGGAGGCGTACCCATGTTATTTTATGGTGATGAAGTGGGATACACCAACGATTACTCATTTTTAGATGACGCTACAAAAAGTTACGATAACCGGTGGATGCACCGGCCGGTAATAGACTGGGAGAAAAATGCAAACCTCGAAGTAGCAGGTACAGTGGAGCAAAAAATATTTTTCGGAACACAACAATTGATAAACCTGCGTAAGCAATTGACTGTGGTGGCCGATAATAAAAATCTTACCTGGTTACCATCCTTTAATATTCATGTGGCGGGCTATCTGCGCACGCTGGAAGAACAAAAATTGTATTGCCTCTTTAATTTTAGTAAGGCACCCGCCTTAGTTACATGGAATGCTTTTAAACAGCACGGTCCTGCGCCGGCAAGATTATACGATTACCTGCGGCAGGAATATTTTGTGCCTGGCAATGGAAGCGAACACATGGTATTGCCTGCTTATAGTTTTTATATTTTGCAGGCGTTGTAAATCGCTTTGCTGCACAACGATTTCAACCATTCATAGCATAGCAGTTGCTGGCTACAAGAAATAGAACTTTCAATAGACTCCAGCCTGAAAACTTTCCCAGCAGTTTAATCTGCGCTAACATGAAATGTTACTGTCTTCTCATTTCTTTTACCAGTAAATAGTCAGATCCAGCCGCTCAATAGTTCAAAACTGTTTTCTAAGACTTACTGTATAATTATGCCCCTGAAAGAGCATCATCGTGATCCCAGGGCTCAAACTTTTCTTTCCGCCTGATATGGGATGTGCAGGGTTGCTTCTACTTCAAAACCTGTGTGAAAAATAGACAATTGTTCTCCTCATCATAAAACGTAAACATTATGAAAAATATCTTTTTGCTTTTCTGCCTTGTATTATTTGTTGTTTCCTGCAAAAAAAACAGCGACCAGGTATTGTTAGAAGTTCCCTATCCTCATCAATGGATATTTACAGCAGATGCATCTGCTGATAAGTATGTGCACCTGGAACTTGCCGGAAATAATATGAAGCGTTCTGAAATACTTAAATCTTACAGTCTCTCCCAATTAACGCTGGATAGGTTTTGTGAATTTAATGTAGCAGAATCCAAAACGGAATTCACCAATAAGCTATGTTATACCATCCAATTTGAAAGACAGCGAAGGCGTTGGTTATTTGCAGGTAATTCAAGTAACGGGCAGGAAGTGCATTTGAGCACTACATTAGGTAGCAGTGAATTTGCAGATCCCGGAGGCGACGGGTACAGGTTTTTTATTCATGAAATGCCAAAAGTAAATGGCGTAAGAACAGTGGCCATAGAAAGTGTAGATAAACCAGGGTATTATATTTCTACGGCTCCGCCCGGCTTTAATTTTTCACCCACACAGGTAACTCTTAAACAGCATCCCAGTCCGCAGAGCGCTCCATCCTGGCAATGTAGATCGGCTAAGTAAAAAATAAAAAAGGAACAAATGAAAAAAATTGTCATCATACTTCTTATTACAATGTGTCATCATTGTCTCACTGCACAAAATGTGGGCATCGGCACCAACACACCCAGCAGCAGCGCCATGCTGGAAATCAAAAGCAATGATAAAGGATTGCTGATTCCCCGAACATCTACTGCTACCAGAACAACTATTGCAGGAGTAAAAGGATTGATGATTTATGATACTACTGCCAACAGCTTTTGGTTTCATACTGGAAATGCATGGACAGAGTTTTCTTCTGGTAATAATGTGTGGGGAATTAATGGCAACGGCGGTACCAATCCTGCTACCAATTATATCGGCACATCAGACAATATCAACGTTGTTTTTAAAAGGGCTAATCTAAGGGCAGGATTGCTGGCCACCGGCAATACATCTTTTGGTGTTAGTGCTTTAAATGAATTGGGTACTGGCAACAACAACACGGCCACTGGTTACCGTTCTCTTTTTTTGAACACAACAGGCGATAGGAACTGTGCTTATGGGCAGTTTGCTTTGTACTACAATACTACTGGTGATTTTAATGTGGCCATTGGAAGCTATGCTCTGGATTCTAATTCTACCGGGTACAATAACACTGCTGCAGGTACCAGTGCCATGCTTGGCAATACGACCGGTTTCAATAATGTAGCCATAGGTACCGATGCTATGCGTTATAACACATCAGGGTCTAATAATTCAGCAATCGGTTATCGGTCACTTTTTTATAACACTACCGGAAACTCAAACACATCAAACGGATATTTTTCATTATACAATAACACAACAGGTTCTTTTAATGTTGCTGCAGGTTATTTATCGCTTAATAAAAACGTTGATGGTTCTTTCAATACGGCCACCGGTTATGGAAGTTTGTTTAATAATGTTTCCGGCACAAATAATACGGCCATCGGCACCAGTGCATTGAATGCGAATACCGCCAGCTATAATACGGCCGTTGGAAGTTTGTCTCTTAACAATAACTCAACCGGCGCCAACAATACCGCTGTAGGGTACCAATCGCTTCAACTGAGCTCGGCTGCCAATGATAATACTGCAGTGGGTTACAGGTCGATGTTCCAAACAACAACGGGGGTTTCTAATTCGTCCTTTGGAAGTGAATCATTATATCAAAATACGGTAGGTAATTTTAATACTGCTATTGGAGCATCTTCGTTGAAGGATAACACTACCGGTGTAGAAAACACAGCACTGGGATTTGCCGCTATTCAAACTAACTCGACGGGAAGCCTTAACACTGCTGTGGGCTCTACCGCTTTGCGGTTTATCAATACAGGAGGGGCCAATACTGCTATTGGCTATGCTACCCAAAACCAGAATGATACTGGCAGCTACAATACTTCTGTGGGAAGCTATACGCTTTATTTTAACGAGGCCGATTACAATACTGCGGTAGGTGGTTTTGCACTGAATTATAATAATAGTGGCAGGTATAATACGGCCATTGGCTACAGTGCACTAAGGCAGAACACTTCCCGTAGCAATTTGGTAGCAGTTGGCTGGAATGCACTCGCTAACAATGGTATGAATGCCAGCCTGCCCGGACACAGCATCGCAAATACAGCCGTGGGTGCGAGCAGTCTTTACGCAAATACTACCGGGTCTGATAATACAGGGCTTGGTTACTATACCCTGTTTAATAACACTACTGGGGCAGCCAATACGGCTACGGGTAGCCGCTCACTTTATAACAATACAATCGGTTCCTCAAACAGTGCTTATGGATTTCAATCGTTGTTCTTAAATGAAGTAGGCTATTATAACAGTGCCTTTGGTACAAATGCCCTGCTGGCTAACAGCAGTGGCATGTCTAACAGTGCCTTTGGGGAAGTAGCCATGGAAACAAACCAATCCGGCGATTATAATTGTGCAATGGGAAGCCAAGCGCTGAGAGCCAATACTAATGGTGTAAAGAATAATGCCTTTGGCGCAGTTGCCCTTAGAAACAACACAGTAGGTAATTCGAATATTGCTGTAGGTTTTCGGAGTTTATCCAGTAACACTACAGGCGATAACAACGTAGCTATCGGCGAATATACACTGGACGCCAATACAATTGCAAACAACAACACTGCTGTGGGCTATTATGCACTAAGCGCCAATACCGGAACTGAAAACATAGCACTTGGCTACCATGCATTGAGAGCCAATACCACGGGTAATTCAAATACCGCTACCGGGAATAATAGTTTATCCAGCAAT
>JANPJW010000029.1:0-4030 GCA_031425715.1 Chitinophagaceae bacterium
CATCGCAGAGTATGCTGAAAATACTAGGCTACAAATAATTAATAATTAAAAAGTCAAAAGTAAAAAGTAAAAACAGGGGCTTCTCTTTGTGAATTTTTACTTTTGACTTTCCACTTCTTACTGGAACTCCGGCTTTTCAAACATCCCCTTAAAATACAAGTAATATTTTCCATCCTTTTTACTTCGCCAATAACGCTTGCCTTCCAGATCGTAATAATAACGCCCCTGTACCGTTTTGGTAGCTGCCTTATCGTTTACTACAATAGATTTGGGAACTGCTGTTTTAATTGGAGCCGGCCGCTTTGGTGCAGGCGGTGGGTCAATTTTTATAACAGGTTCTTCGGTGGTTTTTGCGGGCGTGGTTTTTCGGCTACAGCCGTTCAAGTAACAGAACCCGAGTAGCAGCGCAACGTATACAGCATATTTTTTCATGGAAGTGATTTGCGTTTCTATATGCAATAACTTATCCAAAACATGCACCAACACATTTATTGCTTTTTCGTTTTCGGCTTATACTTTTTACTAACCTTTGGGTTGTTGAAATATGCATCCAATTCTTGCTCGTTAGCAAACGCTTCGGTATAGGGAATGTCTATCAACTGTATCTGCATTTGCTTCAACTCATCCCGTAATTTCCTGGCCTTATTTAATATTTCCGGGTCCCTGGTGCCAACGAGCTGGTTATCTTGCAAAAGATATTCTAGTCTCTTGATGCTGCTTCGAATGAGTGTTGCAGTATTTTGTTCATACGTGCTGTTGGGTGCCGCCGCTTCTTTTACCGGTACCAGCGCTACTCCCACGCTTGGTAATATCTTGCCGGCAGTTTTTTGGCTTTCACCTGGCAGCGACGACATGATGGTGCCGCTGAGCGTGGTAGTGGCAGAGCCTAAGTCGAAACCGGTGCGGGTACGCTTCACTTTTTTTATTTTTTTGTCTACCAGCCTAAAGCTACTCTTGAGGGAAGTAACATATTTGCGGGTATCCTGTTGCAGGCGTTCAAACTCTATGACCTGCTGCGGATAATTGATATTCTCTTTTACGATAATTTCTATCCGGGCAGTATCAGTTGTTTGAAATTTAGTGCTTCCAATAAAATAGAGTTCCAGCTTCTTGGTCTTTTCCTTATCATTTTCTTTGATGAAATCAAACGGCGCATACCAGGTAAAATCGTCTCCGCAGCGGTTTACGGCCGTTCGGGATTTTACAGGATAGTTGCTGATATAGGTCAAGTCTTCAATAGGAAAACTGCCATTGTCGCATTGAATTTTAAAACTGACGGTATCACCTTCGTCTATGTACAACGTTTTTGTTACCGTTGGTTTCACTTTAGATGCAATGATTTCTGTACTGTAAAAAAGGAGTGTGAATGAAGTGTCTACTTTTTCCGCAGGCATGTCTAAATTTTGCACGCTTAAGTTAACCTTGTACTCGTAGTCATATTTTAATTTCCCCGAAAGAAAGAAAGATTTCTCTGCTTTGAAAGTAAGGAGGCCATTGTCTTTATTGATCTTTAAACCAACCGGCGAATTTTTTAGAAACCAATAATAGTCAGATAATTTTTTGTTGATCTCCAGTTGATAACGCAAGGTAGAATCTACATGCAAGGTCAAATAGGGATTCAGGTTTTTTATCCTTAGCGTTGTATCGAAGGTTTTAATCACCGGCTCCAAAGTATCGCTTAACTGCGAAAAGCCTTGTTGGTAAAGTGCTACAATAAAACAAAGAGAAATTATAAATTTCCTGGTCATCTTAAAGGGTTAAAATTTCTACGAAGGTAAATCAATCAATGCACAATGGTTTTAGAGTTAGAAGTTCCGGTTATGTATTTGCAAAAATTATCAAAATAAGAAACACTATTTTTATAAGTATAAAACTTGACGGGTATGAAACTATTAAAGATTATTTTTTTATTGCTTTTGATCAGCGGAAAAGCCAGGAGCCAACCAGCCGAAGATTCTGTAAAGGCTGTGGTGAATCTCTTGTTCAGCGCCATGAAAGCAAGCGACGGAACGCTGCTGCTATCTTGCTTTGCAGACAGCGCCCTTTTACAAACCATGGCGAAGGATAAGGAGGGTAAGCAGTTTGTAAAAAACGAAAGCATAAAGGAATTTGCCAACTCTGTAGGCTCAGCACCCAAGGCTGCGCTTGATGAGCGCATCAGCTTCGACATGATAAAGATAGATGGCTCCCTTGCCTCTGTGTGGACGCCTTATTCTTTTTATTACAATGGAAAGTTTAGTCACTGCGGGGTAAACTCTTTTCAGCTTGTGCGAACCGCCCTGGGCTGGAAAATACAGTACATCATAGATACCCGCCGCAAGGTTGGGTGTCTATAAATAACAAGCCTCCCCGGGAACGGGGAGGCTTCATTGTCTAAAATTAATCTACCAACTGTATCTCTACTTTCTTACAAAATATTTATGTCTTTTACTGCTGCTTTTGCTGGTTCCTTTTTTGGCAATTCGAGTTTGAGAATTCCATTGTCATATTTAGCCACAATATTTTCGGCATCAATTTTTTCATCAATGGTAAAACTGCGTTTGAAAGCCCGGTAAGAAAATTCCCTGCGCAGCAGCTTATCTGTTTCTTCTTTTTGTTGTTCTTTTTTCTCTGAACTAATCGTCAGAATGTTGGCTTCTAGTTTTACCGTAAAGTCAGTCTTTTCAAAACCGGGTGCAGCCATCTCTACCGAAAATGAATTGTTTCTTTCAATGATATTAACTGGTGGAAAATTCAAAACATCTTCTCTGAAACTTTTGGAAAGGGTGGTAGGAAATTCGCTAAAGATGTCTTTCATCATTCCGTCAAATGTTTTGCCCAGGTGGTTGTTGTTTACTTTTACGAGTGTCATGGTTTATAAAATTTAAGTTTAATAATTTATGATTGTCCTACATGGCTATTCAAAACCTGTTCCATCCAAATGGTATAGGACAGATTGAGTTACTACAGGGAAAAATATACGACGTAATGACAAAGCTATGTGGAATATCTGCCATTATTGCCGAAAGTCAATTTCTAAGACTTACAACTTTACAGATTGTTTTAACTGATTTGAGTGTAATTTTGCTGCTTAAATTAAAAACTCAGATATGTATCCAGCAGAAATAGTCATTCCAATGAAAGAGGAATTAACTGAAAATGGTTTCAAAGAAATGCTTAGCGCATCCGATGTAGAAAATACACTTAGTCAAAAAGGAACGGCTCTTGTGGTGATCAATTCAGTATGTGGTTGCAGTGCAGGCACGGCACGTCCGGGAGTATTATTGGCAGTGCACAATAGCAGCAAAAAGCCAGATCATATCACCACCAGCTTTGCAGGGTTCGATGTAGAGGCCGTAAACGAAGTAAGAAAACATTTGATGCCTTACCCACCATCTTCACCAGCCATTGCCCTGTTTAAAGATGGCCAGTTGGTGCATATGATAGAAAGACACATGATAGAAGGCAGAAGTGCTCAGATGATTGCCGATAATTTAATGGGCGCATTTGATGCACATTGTAACTAATTTAAACAGTAACATCTTCAAAATGGCAATATTAACATGTTGCCATTTTTTTTTGCTGCAGCTCCTAAGGTTGAATTTTGAACTTTTATTTTTTACTTCTTTATATTGCATCACTTCTTTAAAATAAAACAACAACATGTATCCTAACTTATATTATGTTTTCAAGGATTGGTTTTCAGTAGAGTGGCCTGGCCTTGCCTTTCTTAATACTTTCGGTTTATTTGTAGCACTTGCTTTTATAGTGGCTGCCGTTGTTCTGTCATCGGAGCTTAAGCGCAAAGAGAAACTCGGTTTGCTTTTGCCCAGGGAAGAAATGATTACGGTGGGCAAGCCCGCCAGCTTGCTCGATCTATTTTTAAACGGCATTACCGGATTCATCTTTGGTTACAAATTATTGGGTCTTTTTTTAAACAAGCCAGCAGAAGTAAACGCACAGGATTACATTTTTTCTGTAGAGGGTAATTTTTTGGGAGGACTCATTGCCGCCGCGGCATTGGTAGCCTTAAAATGGTGGGAGCGTAACA
>JANPJW010000030.1:0-6964 GCA_031425715.1 Chitinophagaceae bacterium
GTCTTTTTGTTTTTGGGCCATAAACTACCTAATCTTTATAACCATAATGAGCATCTTCGGCCCGTGTGCATGTGAATAACGGAAACGGATTTTATTAACCGACATTGAGATAGTCCTGGGGGAACTTTAAGATCAATATTAATTGAAGGCGAAAACCTATTGCAGGTAAAGTGTGCTATTTTCAGACCCCGCAGAGTCTTTGCTTACACGCCGACGGTAATTTTTAAACATGCTTTGCCATTTTAATTTCAGTACACCAACAATACCCTCTTTTACAATACCCTTGTTCATTTTACTGGCTCCCAGCTCACGATCAATAAAAGTGATGGGTACTTCTACGATTTTAAAACCGAGCTTCCATGCTGCAAATTTCATTTCTATCTGGAAGGCGTACCCCAGGAAACTAATTTGATTGAGATTAATGGTTTCCAGCACCTCTCTCTTGTAACATATAAAACCGGCGGTAGGATCTTTGATAGGCATCCATGTAATGATGCGGGTATAAAGTGAGGCTCCTTTAGAGAGCAAAATCCTATTGGCAGGCCAGTTTTCTACCGCACCCGTTTTTACATACCGGGAGCCTACGGCTACATCTGCGTTTTGCAGGGTTGCTTCATACAACCGATCCAAATCTTTGGGGTTATGCGAAAAATCGGCATCCATTTCAAAAATGTGTGTGTAACCACGTTTGAGCGCCCATTTAAAACCATGAATGTATGCTGTACCCAAACCCAGTTTACCCCTCCTTTCTTCTATGAAGAGCTGGCCCGGGTAAGTAGGAAAAAGAGATTTCACGATGTTGGCTGTACCATCTGGCGAGTTGTCTTCTATAATGAGAATATGAAAGCCGGTATGGAGACCAATAACGGCAGCTATAATCGCTTCTATGTTTTCTCTTTCGTTATATGTTGGTATAATAACTAACTTATTCAATAGTTCACCTCATTTAATACGTAAAATTATAACTAAAACGCCACCATCTACTTGTTTACACCGGGCAGCGTTAATTTATTTATTTTTTAACAATGCCCGGTTAAAAATCTCTGTTAGTTTTTTCTTCGTATGCATCGGGAATTCACCCTTCATCATCCAATCGTAGTATTGCGGTTCATTTTTCAAAATATCTATCACAGCTTTACCTTTGTATTTGCCGAAATTAAAAACCTCTACTCCCTTATCGTCAAAAACAAAACGGCGGGCATAGTCCACAATTTTTTCTTCACCAATAACACTTAATATAGAATCAACAGTATCCCCAAGCTTTTGATAGCGCTCCACCTGCGCTTCAAATACTTCGATGGTTGCTTTGATGTCTACTTCGGCGCTGTGTGCATTCTCCAATTCTTTATTACAAAAGAATTTGTAGGCAGCAGTCAGCGTTCTGGGTTCCATCTGGTAAAAAATATGCTGCACATCTACCATTCGCCTGTCGCTGAGGTCTACATCCATTTCAGCTCTTAAAAATTCCTCCATCAAAATGGGAATATCAAAGCGGTTGCTGTTGTAGCCACCAAGATCGCAATTTTCAAGAAATTGTTTAATCTCGTTCCCAGCCTGTCTAAAAGTAGGCGCATCTTTCACCATTTCATTGGTAATACCGTGGATATCGGTGGAGGACTGGGGAATGGGAATTTGCGGGTTGATAAGTTTTCTTTTTACGGTGCGTGTGCCGTCTGGCATCAACCTTACAATGGCAATTTCCACAATTCTGTCAAGGGAAAGATTTACACCAGTTGTCTCCAAATCAATAAAGGCTATAGGGCGTGATAGTTTTAACATAGAGTTACTGGTTTTTGGTATGATTTACGTTTATTAAAGCAAATTACCTTTAAATAGATGAATAAAGCAACAAAATTACTTGAATGGCGTTCTAATGTTTAATACATTTTTAAAATAACTTTACAGCAAATTAAACAGCACCTACATGAAAAAAATCATTCCGGCAGCAGCCATCCTCATCATCGTACTTGCCCTGGCAAGTTGTGGTTCAAGCAGAAAATACGGTTGTCCTGCAGTAGCAAAAAATTCTGACACTTATACTATAAAAGCATAATGAACTGGAAAAATCTATCTAACGCAGCAGATATTGATGCAATCAAAGAAGCATCCTTTGCGCAGCCACAATTAATATTTAAACACAGTACCCGGTGCTCCATCAGTAGCATGGCCAAAAGCAGGCTGGAAAGAGCAACTCCCGCAGCCAACACCGACTTCCATTATTTGGACCTGATAGCCCACCGCAACATTTCGAGTCTTATTGCAGACACATTCGATGTGGCTCATGAGTCTCCACAGGTTTTACTCATTAAAAAAGGTGAGTGTATTTACGACGAAAGTCACAGCGGTATCAGCATGGATGAAATTTCGGAACAGGTGGAAAATGTCAATTAAAAATCTCAAGGTTTAATCTCATAAAAAAAGCTCATTTAAAAATGAGCTTTTTGTTTTTAGCTAAGATTTTGCAACATGTCCTGCGTCATTCGGGCAAGATCATATTCCGGCTTCCAAGCCCAATCTTTTTGTGCAACCGAATCGTCAATACTCTGTGGCCAGCTGTTGGCAATGTCTTGCCGGTAATCTGGCTCGTAACTGATTTCAAACTCGGTTATATGTTGTTTGATGGATGCTGCTATTTCTTTGGGCGAAAAACTCATTCCCGATAAATTATAAGAAGTACGAATGCCTATTTTTTCTGCCGGTGCTTCCATCAATTCTATCGTAGCCCTTATAGCATCGGGCATATACATCATCGGCAGGTAGGTGTCTTCGTTTAAAAAACATTTGTATTTTTTTTCTTCCAACGCTTCCAGGTATATCTCTACGGCATAATCGGTAGTGCCACCGCCGGGGGCAGATTTATAACTGATCAGACCGGGGTAACGCAGACTGCGCACATCTACACCGTATTTGTGAAAATAATAATTGCACCAAAACTCTCCGGCGTATTTGGAAATGCCATATACCGTAGTGGGTTCTATAATTGTTTTTTGCGGGCAATTTTGTTTGGGCGAAGTAGGGCCAAATACGGCAATAGAAGAAGGCCAGTACACTTTGCTCATTTTTTCTTCTTTGGCAATGTCCAGCACGTTCAGCAAACTTTGCATGTTCAGATGCCATGCCAGCGCAGGATTTTTTTCGCCGGTGGCAGATAAGATAGCGGCCAGCAAATATATCTGGGTGATGCCCTGCCGTATTACCTGCACATGCAGCATTTCTTTATTCATCACATCCAGCGACACATAGGGACCCGTGCCATGCAGCAATGGATTTTCCTCTCTTAAATCTGATGCCACCACATTGGTATTACCATATATTTTACGCAGGGCCAGCGTGAGCTCCACTCCTATCTGACCGGATGCGCCAATCACCAGTATTTTTTCTTTAGCCATAAATATTGTTAATTTTTATACCTGTTCTTAATTGTGCCGCCAAAGATAGTTAAGACCTAGGCATAGTGAAAAATGAGACTGTCTCAAAAAATCGGTTTCACACAAAGAGACAAAAAATACAAAAAGAGACAACGACCCGCTTCCATTGCTTTCGTTGTTTACTTCGTAACCTTTGTGTTCGTTGTGTGAAATATATTTGACTTTTGAGACAGGCTTAATTAAAATAATTCACTTATGCAATTGACGTTGAAACTATTTCCCTTTTAAAATTTTTTCAATCGCCTTTAACTCATCTTTAGTAAAAGACAGGTTGCTCAGGCATTTCAAAGAATCGAGCAATTGCGATGGCTTGCTGGCACCTACCAATACAGAAGTGACCCTATCATCTTTTAACAACCAGGCCAACGCCATTTGAGCCAGTGTTTGATTTCTTGCTTCAGCCAGGGCATTCAACTGTGCTACTTTCTGGATGACTTCGGGAGTTACATGTTCGGTCTTTAAAAATCCATGTTCACTGGCGGCCCGGGATCCTTCCGGAATTCCTTTTAAATATTTATCCGTCAGGAGCCCTTGTGCCAAGGGTGAAAAAGGAATACAACCCACTCCTTTTTCTTCCAACACATCCAGTAGCCCATCTTCTACCCACCTGTCAAACATAGAATATTTGGGCTGGTGAATGAGACAAGGCGTACCCAAATCTTTCAAAATCTTGATAGCCTTTTTCGCTTCGTCTGCCTGGTAACTAGAAATGCCCACATACAATGCTTTACCACTTCTTACGATGCTATCCAACGCCTGCATAGATTCTTCGATGGGCGTATTAGGGTCTGGCCTGTGATGGTAAAAAATATCCACATAATCCAGCTGCATTCTTTTTAAACTCTGATCGAGGCTGCTGATTAGATATTTTCTACTCCCCCATTCGCCATAGGGCCCTGGCCACATAAGGTAACCGGCTTTGGAAGATATGATCAATTCATCCCGCAGGTTACCGGAAAAATTTTCTTTCAAGATTTTTCCAAAATTTTCTTCGGCCGAACCGGGTGGTGGCCCATAGTTATTAGCGAGATCAAAATGCGTAATGCCATTGTCGAAGGCTGTAAGTACTATGTCCTTGCTGTTTTGATAGTCATCTACAAAACCGAAATTGTGCCAGAGGCCTAAGGAAATGGCGGGCAACTGAATGCCACTCTCTCCGCAGCGGCGGTATGGCATCTGCTGGTATCTTGATTCGTTGGGTATGTAAGACATGATTACTTTTTTTGTGTTTAATTTTAAAATATTTTTTACTGGGCTAAAGCCCGGAAACATTTTTGCTTTTTATCCCCGGCCTGAAGGTCAGGGTAATACAGAATACCGATACAAATTACGAGTCTGCAGAGTTCAGAAAGCCAGTTAAATTTAAAAAGACTGGCAATTTAAAAAGCGGAAGCTATCTATTTTTTTGTTACAAATAAAGAAACGAAGTACAAACAGGTTACTTCAATTGCCCCGCCTTTTAAGGCAGGGATTGAAATATTTTTATTCATTCTTCGGGCTTTAGCCCAATAACTTTACTCTCCAAAAACATCAAAGACTCCACAACTCAAAAGGCAGATAAATAAAAAATAAATACCGCAACATGGAACTACTCCGATTACAAATAAACGATGCCTGTACCATCATCTGTTTGCACCTCATAAGTGCTGAGGTCAAGCCCCATGGCTGATTTATACTCAGCGGTTATTTTTTTCGTGATCTCCGCTACTGCATCTTCCTTTATGATGTTAAGGGTGCATCCTCCAAAACCACCACCCATTACTCTTGCTCCCATCACTGCAGGATTGTCCTTTACAGCATTTACCAAATAATCCAGTTCCTTGCAACTTACTTCATATTCTTTGCTAAGGCCTTCATGCGTTGCAAACATTTTTTTGCCAAGTGAGATAATATCTCCTTTTTGTAAATCTTCGCAGGCTGTAAGCAGCCTTTGAATTTCTTCTACTACAAATTTACATCTTGTAAAAACGAGTTGATCTTTGGGCAACACATACGCTTGCAGCATCTCCATATTCACATCACGCAAACTATTCACTTGCGGGTGATGCTCCTTTATCCAGGCAACCCCTTGCTCGCATTGCTGCCTTCGGGTATTGTATTCGGTAGATGCCAGCGAGTGTTTCACATTGCTGTTAAACAACACCAGTTTATAATTATCCAGTTTGAGGGGTATATATTCATACTCCAGCGAACGGCAATCCAGTTTTATTACATGATCTTTTTTTCCAAACATACTTGCAAACTGATCCATGATGCCACACATTACACCGGCAAACTCATGTTCTGCCTGCTGGGCAATTTTTACCATTTCCATTTTATCAATTCCCAGTGCAAACAATTCATTGAGGGCAAAAACGGTGGCGCATTCCACTGCTGCCGAAGACGACAGCCCAGCACCCAAAGGCACATCACCATCTATCACCAGGTTAAAACCCCTGATCGCATGGCCACGCTTTATCAACTGATCTGCCACGCCAAGAATGTAAGTGGCCCAGGTTTTTGTGGGCTGAAAATTGTTTAAAGATGCAGTGTGTGTCTCCTTAAAATCTACCGCATACAAATGAATTTCATTGTCTGTTGTTTCGCCTACCGCTACGTAAATGGCTTTGTCAATGGCGGCCGGCAATACAAATCCTTCGTTGTAATCTGTATGCTCGCCAATAATATTTATCCTGCCAGGGGAGCGCACCAACAAAGGCACCTGGTTAAAAAGCTCCTTGTATTTTTTATCTAATGAAATCAACATGCAGTAGGTTTTTAGATGTTTTAAATAATTTATTTTGGCAGGAACTGCTTAGAAATATTATCAAATTTCAGGATAATATCTTTCGATTTTCCATCCCGCTCAAACACCGACTCCCAGGTACTGAGTGGTTCCCAAATGAAAGTTCCTTTTCCTCTTCCACCCAGCACTTCAAAAGCAATTTTGTTTACTTCATCTTTCAATTGCGAATACTCTACCACCACCATATCTTTTTTATATCGATGAGAAAGGTCTGCCAGGTTATCCCTGAGATCATCCAAGGTTCCATGCCATTTCGGATAATAGGATTCGCCAATTACATCAAAATGCACTCCCCGTTTTACCATGTTATCAATAAAAAAAACAGACTCATGATTTTGTCCACCAAGTGCCACATGCAACATCCTCACAGTTTCCGGTGCGACAGCCTTAACTGCGGCAGTTCCTGCATTGATAAGCTGTGCCAAGCCATCCGGGTTGGCAATGCTACCATCCGGCCACACAATGCCATGATTAATTTCATTACCTACCTGCACCATGTCAGGCAGCGTGCCCTGGTCTTTTAATGCCTGCATTACTTTTTTGGTATAGTCATACAACGCTTTCTTTAAATCAGTGAAGGATAAGTTTCTCCATGCCGCCGGCTTGTATTGTTTACCCGGGTCAGCCCAGTAATCGCTGTAATGAAAGTCAAGTAATAATTTCATGCCGGCAGCTTTTACTCTTTTCGCCATTTTCCTGGTATTCTCTAAATCGCAAAAACCAAGTTTGGGCGAATAGCCACTGTCCGTAG
>JANPJW010000031.1:0-3150 GCA_031425715.1 Chitinophagaceae bacterium
CATTCATCGTTGGCCGCTCTTCTTTGCTGTAAGCCATAATGAGGTCAACGGTTCCATCATCCCTGACAGCAGTGAACTTTGAAAAATTTCTTGACAATCCATAATTCTTTTCCTTAATGCTTGCATATCCATCATCGTCAAATTTTTTCACAAGCTCAGGGGTAAATTCGGTGCCAATAACCTTTTCCATTTTCATGGTAGCCAAATCTATAGTCGTGTGGTAAATGCCAGAGAAATTATCATCCCAGGCCTTGTTTAAATTCCCCATCAAATAAACTTTGTTTTGAATTGGAGAGTGCGCCAGGATAAGTGTGTTTAAGCTGAAGCCCGGCAGCTGAACCGGTAAGATTTGGTTTGCGGGGCTTTGGGGTTTTACAATCATTACTTTGAACACTTCATCCAGTACTGTTCCTTTTTTTAGCTTTTCGTCTTCATACGACCATACATAACCTATGAATACATTGCCATTGTTGTCACACACATAAGAAACAATACGAACCACATCTTCTTTAAAAACAATTTTTTTATCCATCACCATTTTCAGTTTCTCATCAAAAACGGTTAGAAATATTTGCTTTCGATCCCCTTTCTCGGTTTGTGGTTCCGTTATGCTCAGCAGCATTTTTCCACTTTGGCTTGTTTGTGTTTTATAAGTACTGATGTCGTATTTTATTACATTTTTTGTTTGATAGCCAATTTTATATTTATCGAGATTCAGCAATATAGTCTCGCTTTTTACATCCAATGTTGTTTCGTCAATCACGGCTAGTTTGAGATTTCCCAACAACTCTTCATCTTTTACATCCTGGTAAACAATACAGTGCTGGTCATTAAATTTTAAGAAACTATAGAGCCCCGGGAGTAACTTTTTTTCGCCATTTAAAAAGTCTTTTGAAGCAATCAATTTTAGCGATGTATCCAGCTTATTAATCTTAACCCCCATGCGAAGCTTATTCATCCCTAAGCCAGCGAAAGAGAATTTTTTGTTGATATCAACTTCAAAGTGTAGAAATCCGCCTTTAGCCGGAGTGATATTATCGGCCAGGCTATAGTTAGCTTCGTCAAGAATTTCATACTTAAAATTCTGCGAGTTGCAAACAAAAGAAGCAAGTAGAAAACATACCAACAGTAGTTTTTTCATAGAGTATTTGATTATGTAATGGTGGTAAATATAAGCCCTATGGCGATGTGGTTACGGAAAGAATTTTAAAACCTGTGCCGGAGTATCAATGCCCCTTTATCCAGCCTCCATCAACTGCCAGGGATTGACCTGTGATATAACTTGCCCGATCACTTACAAGGAAAGCGGCAGCAGCCGCAAATTCTTCGGGTGTGCCAAACCGTTTCATGGGGATGGTTTCATTTACCTCATTCACTTTCGGGTTTTTCTCGATGAGTCCTTGCAGCCGGTTGGTTTGGGTATAGCCCGGTAATAAATTATTAACGGTGATACCATGCACAGCCACTTCGTTGGACAGGCTTTTGACCAAACCTAATAGACTTGTTCGTACTGCGTTGGAAGAAATAAGATTATCCGCAGGCTGTTTAACGGCTACAGAAGTGATGGTGAGAATGCGACCGAAACCTTTTGCTTTCATAGCCGGCAGAACCTGTTGAATAATATCAACAGCACTTAAGAAAAGTAGATTATAAAGATGTTTCCAGTCATCCAGATTAAATTGTTCGAATGCGCCTGCTGCCGGGCCACCGGTGTTGGTTACTAAAATTTCGATATTGCCGAAAGTTTTTACAGCCTGCTCTACCAGGTTTTTACGCTGGGCTTCATCCGTAATATCGCAAACGAACGAGGCAGCCTTACCCGGTGCAATGGCTTCCAATTCGGCTTTTGTGTCTGCCAGTGCTGCTGCATCCGTGCCGCATATAACAACCTTTGCTCCTTCTGTTGCCAGTTCTATGGCAACTGCTTTACCCAGGCCTTTGCTGGATGCTAAAACCAACGCTACCCTATCCTTTATGCCTAAATCCATTTGTATACTTTAAGTTGCTGTTTTACTTTATTAACTACTTTCTTAAATAGGCATCAGAACCATCAATCCAGTCTTGCCTTGGTGGAGCGAACGTATCCGTTTCTAACACCTTGCCAATCATCAGGGCTTTGTGCCTGCGATTACCCGGGATGATGATGGCTTCGCCGGCAAAGATGTCAAGCGGATTATCTTCATCATCATCAAACCAAAAACGAAGGGTGCCTTCCTGCACTTCGGTTATTTGTTCATTGTCGTGCGAGTGCCAGGGCACCGTAAATCCATCTTCAAATTCCATCCGGGCAATCATTACTTTTTCACCGTGAATAAATTGCCTCTTCATTTTTTCGTTTACCTGCTCTACCGGAATGTCGGCCCATTTAATTTTTTGCATAATTATTATTTGATGAGGTGATATGAATATTTATAAAACGGGAACCAGCCAATGGCGGGTGTCTTCGATGGTGCCCGCCCTGAGACCAGTAATTTCTTTATACAACATATTGCTGATTTTCCCTTCTGCTGCGTTGGGCAACATCATATTCACTTCGCCATGTGTAATGGCTGAAATATGCGAAACTACTGCAGCGGTGCCTGCACCAAAGGCTTCTGTAAGATTTCCTTGTTGATAAGCCGCAATAATTTCGTCTATGTAAATATCCCTTACTTCAACGTTAATATTTTTCTCTTTCAAAATATCCAGAAAGTAAGTACGGGTGGTACCTTTTAAAATAGCGCCGCTTAATGCGGGGGTGATTACCGTGTCTCCAATCACAAAAAATAAATTCATCATACCCGCTTCCTGTACTTTTTTAAACTCAGGGCTTTCCAGCCAG
This sequence comes from Chitinophagaceae bacterium, assembly GCA_031425715.1. Classification (GTDB taxonomy): domain Bacteria; phylum Bacteroidota; class Bacteroidia; order Chitinophagales; family Chitinophagaceae; genus Ferruginibacter. The sequence continues at coordinate 2,822 of JANPJW010000031.1, forward strand.
ATCACCTGGTCGTAGCCTTTTTGTTTGGCAAGCTGGCCAGCCATTAATGATCCTGCATAGTTGCCCCCTGTTTTGGCTTCGCCGGTGCCGCCGGGCACAGCCCGTATCAATGTTTGCTCTGTAATGAGTTTGATGGGTGTGGTAAAGTAAGGCTGGGCAGGAGCCGCATAAATATAAAACGTGTAAGTGCTGGAAGGAGTTACGCCCAACGAACTTTCTGTAGCTACCATGGTGGGGCGCAGGTACAAGGCGCTGCCTTCTGCTGTTGGAATCCAGTTTATTTCTGACCGGGTAATGGCTTTTAGCGCAGCTAAAAAAATGTCCTCCGG
>JANPJW010000032.1:0-4372 GCA_031425715.1 Chitinophagaceae bacterium
CCAGGAAGCTGCCAAATCTATTAAGTACGGTGGCATGAGTGAAGCAGATGCCTTCAAAATGGTTACACTCAACCCGGCTATGATGTTACACATTGATAAATCTGTAGGAAGTATCAAAGCAGGTAAAGATGCAGATTTAGTATTGTGGAGCGATAATCCCCTGAGCATTTACGCACAGGCAGAAAAAACCATGGTAGGCGGGATTGTATATTTTGACAGAGAAAAAGACAAGGAGATGCGCAAGCAAGTATCGGCAGAAAGAAACAGGCTGGTTCAAAAACTATTAGACGAAAAGAAAACCGGCAGTGCTGTTAGTCCTGCTACACCGAGCATGAGGCAGGTGAATGCTTGCGAAGATCATGCGCATAGTCATGGGTTGATGACCATTGAGGCAGATCAGGAACTAAGATAAGTGCAGCAGTCAATCATTCATCCTCTTGAACATTAAAGTAACAATCAAACATTTAAAATGAAAAATTTCATCAGCATATTTAGTTTACTGGCTTCTTGCTTCAGCGTAGCTGCGCAAGAAACCATCTATCCTACTCCGGCTTTTAACGGAATGGTACTTATTAAAAACGGCACTGTGCACACAGGTACAGGCCAGGTATTAGCCAATACGAGTATATTAATTAATAAAGGTAAAATTGAAAAAATAGGGGCAGATGTTTCTGCGCCCACGGGTGATGTAGCCGTGGTAGACGCTTCAGGCAAGCATGTGTACCCGGGCCTCATCTTGAGCAATACTAATATTGGCCTTAAGGAAATCGGCAGCCAGGTAAGAGGCAGCAATGACTTTAACGAGTTAGGAGAACTGAATCCAAACATTCAAAGCATTGTAGCTTACAATACCGAATCAAAGATTATCAATACGTTGAGGAGTAACGGCATCCTGCTGGCTAACATCATTCCCAGTGGTCAATTACTGGCTGGTAGTAGCAGCGTAGTTCAGTTTGATGCATGGAGTTACGAGGAAGCGGTGTACAATAAAAATGGTGCCATGCATTTTTACATGCCCTCTCTGTTTAACAGACCAAGGGGTGGTGCTGCCCGGGCTGGCAGGGAAGCAGAGGCAGACCCGCTGATGGCAGCAATGGAAAGAATAGAAAAAGTGAAATCCTTTTTTAGGGAAGCTAAAGTGAACGAAGCGCAAAAGAATCCCACTTCCAATCTCAAATTTGAATCGGTGAAAGGTCTGTTTGACAAGTCGCAGAAACTGTTCATTCATTGCAACCTTGTAAAAGAGATGTTGATAGCAATTGATTTTGTAAAAGAATTTGGCTTTGATGTTGTGATCGTAGGTGGCAGCGAAAGCTATCAAATTGCAGAATTGTTGAAACAAAATAACCTCTCCGTAATTCTACAACAGTTGCATAGCCTGCCTACTTCAGAAGACGATGATGTAGACCAGCCTTTTAAAACACCGGCGGCACTACAGCAAGCGGGCGTACTCTTTGCCATTACGGACGAAGATGGACAGACCACAGGCCGCAACCTGATGTTCAATGCCGGTACGGCCGCCAGCTATGGCTTGGGCAAAGAAGAAGCGCTTGCATCTATCACCCTGAATGCAGCAAAGATATTGGGCATTTCAAACCGCACTGGAAGTTTGGAAGTGGGCAAAGATGCCAACATCATTATCAGCGAGGGCGATATACTGGATATGAAAACCAGCATCGTAACAAAAGCGTTTATACAGGGCCGTGACATTGACCTGAATGATAAGCACAAACAACTGAACGAAAGATATAAGAAGAAGTACGGAACTAAATAAAAAAATGGCCTTACATGCCAAAGCCCTTTCCTGCAGGAGAGGGCTTTGGTTTTTAAAACACTTGCCGCCAGCCGAATGCTTTGCACGGCCAATTCGTTACATTTGAATTGGTAATAGAATTACCCATGTCTTTTTTAGCGGCATGCTGCAGAAGATAAGCTGCCGATTGGCTTCACACTCCATCACAACTACTACCATGAACAAACAAATTCAAAAATTTTCGGCCCAGTTATCGGAGATTGCGGACCTTTCCCCGGCGGCTGGCACAATAAATAGCAAAGTGTCCCAAGTGTCTGCCGGCTGGCATTTGTCACACTGTATGCTCACCCTTACGAAGATCATTGAAAGTATTGCAGCTTCGAACCCTGAAGGTTATAAGCACCGATTTTCTTTTATCAAGATGTTGGTTTTTACCAGCGGTAACATACCAAGGGGAAAAGGCCGGGCACCAAAGACAGTACAGCCCACCGAAATAAATGAAGGAGCTTTACAAAACCAGTTGCAGGAACTCAAGAAGTTGTTTGCCCAGCTGGAGGTACTGCACCCGAATCAATACTTTCCGCATCCCTATTTTGGTGATCTCAAATTAAAGCAAGCCATCAAGTTCATGGAAATTCATACCAGGCATCATTTAAAAATTGTGCGGGAGATTGTAGGTTGAAATTATCTGGCCTCATTATTTACTACCCCTGTTTTGCCCGATGATTTTATTTCGTGCATGTGAATGTACGTTCTGCGTAACCAATACAAACAGTACAACGCTCATTCTGCTTCCGATTATTTTATTCATGTTGTGAATTGAGTTTCTTTTGCTTGGTTAAAAAAATTAGCGGGCCAAAGATGTTACTGCCCATAATGCCCCAGCAGAAATAATCAGCCATAATAGCACACCCTGGAGCAATGGCTTTAAGCCCACCGACTTCAATACTTTTCGGGATAAACCACAACCAATAAGAAAGAGTGTAAGGGTTAACACAGCTTTAGCAAAACCAGTTAAGTAATGACTGTACGATGTTACAAAAGGTACATAAGTATTTACAATCATGGCCAAAACAAACAAGCCTATGAAATAGGGAATTTTTATTTTGCAACCGTTGTTTTTAAAAGCCAAAGTTGACAAAAAAGCAACCGGTATAATCCATAGTGCCCGGGCCAATTTCACAGTAGTGGCTATTTCCAAAGCCTGGGTACCATACCTACTTGCAGCACCCACTACGGAGCTGGTATCGTGTATGGCTATGGCACACCATAAGCCAAATTGTGTTTGAGATAAATGCATGGCATGTGCAATAACCGGGAAAAGGAATAATGCAATTGAGTTTAAAATAAATATCGTTCCCAGTGCCACAGAAATTTGTTTTTCTTCTGCTTTGATAACGGGAGAAATAGCTGCAATAGCGCTGCCTCCGCAAATAGCAGTACCTGCACTTATGAGGTAGGATGTTTTCTTTTCAATCTTTAAAAACTTACCCATACAAAAACCAATCACCAATGTGCCGATAATAGAAACGATGGTAAACAAGATGCCTTCTTTACCTGCGTTCATGGCAGTGGTTACATTCATTCCAAACCCTAAACCCACCACAGAAACCTGCAACAAAATTTGCGTTGCTTTGTGATTAAGATGCAGGTAGGGATGCCCGATAAACTGAGCAATAACCAAACCCATTAACAGGGCGATTGGCGGCGTAATTAGCGGAGAAAGACAAAATACAGCTGCCAGTAAAAAAATTACTTCTCTTGTGCTGATGTTCCTGTCTAATAGCCGTTTTGCAGGTTTTGTAGTCGCCGGTATTGGTGTCGATTCCGTCATGGGACAGTCTTTGTTTTACGGATTCAAAGCTCCTCATGATTGGGAAGAATAAGACATTGTCATTCGTTATGTCTGATTACTTAAAGTTATGATGGCGGGCAAACTTCATAAACAATTCGGGCAATGCTGCCGGCTGGCCCTGTAGTTGTATAAAATTGAAGTAACGTTCTATTTGTATTCCTTTCACATCTATAATGCAACACTCTTTGTTCTGCAATTCCTTTAAAATAGCATGGATAGACATAAATGCCATACAGTTGCTATGCAATAGATAAAGCTTCGTGCTTTCTGTGCTGCCGAGCTGCATTTCATTTTGCAACTCACCTATTTTTATTCGGAACGGTTTTAGGGCATGGGCAATCACTTCCAACGTGCCGGAGCCCGGCTCTCTCAACAGTAATGGAATTTTCTTTAATTCTTCAGGGGTAATGGTTTGTTTTTTTGCCAATGGGTTGTTGATATTTGAGACCAGTACAATTTCATCTTTTACAAATTCGGTGTATTTGATAATTGATTTTTTGGATTGTCCTTCAATAATTCCCAGGTCTATTGCTTTGTTTTGCAAAGCCTGCTCTATTTGTTCTGTATTGTTAATGGTAAGATTAACTTTTATGTCTTTAAATTTTTTATGAAAGGCTGCCAGCACCGGTGGCAATACATATTGTGCTACTGTAGTACTGGCGCCTATTTTTAATTTGCCGCTATGGGTTTGTGTAAAGCTGTTCATTTCAAACTCAAGATTACGATGCACTGTAAATAATTCTTCTGTGTATTGCAAAAGCGTA
>JANPJW010000033.1:0-5308 GCA_031425715.1 Chitinophagaceae bacterium
GTGTCGTTTACTCCATTTATTTCATAGGCTCTTTCAAAAGAAGACAAAGCTTCTGGCTTTTGTGCCGGGAACTCATATCTCACCTGTTGACCATTTTTTAATTGATCTCTCAGGTAAGCAGGATTGGTATCAAAGTTATAATGGTCAATAAAATCTTTGTTACCGCCTATGAGTTTATAAGAAACCAGGTCAAGATTGATCCACTGCTGCTGTGTAGAAGGGAAACGATAAGCAGTTTGATAGGACAAACGAATGTTGTTGTTTTCTGCCACCTTATACAAAGCGGTAATTCTTGGAGTAACACGTCCGTCGAAGTTCTCATTTTTATCGAACCTGCCCGATGCGCTCAATTTTAATTTATCAGTGATATCTCTCGAAGCCTGCACAAACGCACCAAACTCCTGGATGCCAATAGGCCCAGTAGAATCAGCAAACAAAGTACCTTGAGAATTCAAAGAGTATTTCCTGTAGTTTGCACCAATCAATATGTCTGCAAAAGATTTAGTGTACTCACTTAAGTTATAACTTCCTTCTACGCTGTATAGATCTGTTCTGTCTAACAACCCTCCCCCTTTTGGTGCAGGTATTTTACGAAACTTCTCATAGCCAGCATTAAATGCAGCACTTCCAATGGCGGGTCTACCTACATCAGCTGCAGCTCTTGCTGCCTTGTGTGCATCCAGATCAGATTGGCCGGCCAGCTTACCAGCAAGGAACGCCTGCCCATATTGAGCATACCATCCGGTAGATCCTGGGCTCGGCTTCCAACTTTCGTTGAAGTTTTGAGTGGTAGCAGCTAGGTTGAATGACCCGCCTGCATTCTCCTGCGTAGTATAAGCACGCAGCATCCAGTTTTTGTTGAGCAATTCTACTTTGTATTGGCCCATTTTAAAGTCCTTTATAGAATACCTGGAAGCACCGGTATAAATGGTGTTACCAGTTCCCCAATAACCAGCTATGATGGCTTCGGTATTGGTACTTAACTTATAATGTAAAGAGCCTCCTAATTTAAAATTAACCGTGTTAGGGTTGATCAATTCCTGCTCGGTATAACCTGTACGGGAAACCCTGATGGGGTTGGCTAAAAATTGAGAGATGTAAGGCGCAAGGAAGGGCGCTGCAGAGGCCACACCCTGCAACACAGGCCGAATATCAGCGGTGGTTTCATCACCATACACGTTCACACCATCATAGTTGGGGTCTGTTTGCCTGTTGCCGGGCACCATTACACCGTTAGATCTGTCAAAGTTTCTGTAATCTATACCAATCCAGTCTTTAGCTTGTAACACCTCTGAAGTAATTTTAAAGGCAAATTTCTCAGATACTTTTTTACCCCATCTTAAAGCCCAGCTATAATACGGAGACGTAGGACGCTCTCTTTTATCTGTATGCATCACACCTGTTTTAACCACAAAAGATACACCCTGGTATTTAAAAGGATTTTTACTGGTCATCAACATGGTACCATTCATACCACCGGGGCCGTACAATGCAGAAGATGCACCAGACAGCAATTCTATGTTGTCAATATCCAATTCGTTTAAACCAATAATAGCGCCTACCGAGAAGTTTAATCCTGGTGCCTGGTTGTCCATCCCATCTACCAACTGGTTGAAACGAACGTTACCACTACCGCCGAAACCCCTGGTGGTAGGGCTTTTAAACGTCAAAGAAGAGGTCGTTACATCCACACCCTTCAGGGTTGTGATCACATCGTAGAAATTTGCAGAAGGAGCATTGCGCAAAGCTGCAGCACTCACACGCTCAATAGACACCGGTGACTCCATTATTTTTTCCGGAACCCTGGAAGCTGATACAATCACTTCCTGGCCCAAGGCATTGGTTGGAACAAATGCTATTTTTAGCCTATCTGTAGCACTGCTAACTGATACCTCCTGGGGTTCGAAACCTATAGATGTAAAGACCAGCGTTACCGGTAAACTTTTTGTAGTGATGGAAAAATTTCCTTTGTCGTCAGTAAAGGTTCCCACATCAGAACCTTTGATGGTAACGGAAACAGCCGAAGAATTTTCTTGTGTAGCACTGTTTTTTACATTACCGCTGATGGTTACATTTTGGGCAAAAACACTAGTTGTAAAAATGTTTGCAATCAAAAACGCAACCAAATAGCTCGTGATTTTTCTCATATAGCATTGTTTTGGTTAAGGTAAATATTCGGCAAAATAACGATAGTTAATTGCTATAAAAATTTTATTTTAAAAGGAAAGGTTTTTAATTTTTACTGATATGCAAAACGAATGTGCGAGGCAGACCCTACTTTTGCCAAATGGCAGTCCATCAATTTCCATCACAGACAAATTTTTACAGCGGTAAGGTTAGGGACGTGTATTCAATTGGCACAGACATGTTGGTAATGATAGCCAGTGACCGTATCTCTGCCTTCGATGTTATTCTCCCCTCGCCTATCCCCTTTAAAGGACAAGTATTAAATGAAATTGCTGCTTACATGCTTGCGGCCTGTGCAGATATTTGCCCTCACTGGCTGTTGAAAACGCCGGCTCCTGTAGCCAGCATTGGTAAACGTTGCGAGCCATTTAAAATTGAAATGGTGGTCAGAGGTAACCTTACCGGCCACGCCTGGCGCACTTACCAGGGAGGCGGACGTAAATTATGCGGCATTACCCTGCCAGATGGCTTGAAAGAAAATGACTACTTTCCCACCCCAATTATTACACCCAGCACAAAGGCTTCCGAAGGCCACGACGAAGACATCAGCAAAGAAGAAATTATAAACCAGGGATTGGCAACCTCCGCTGAGTGGGTAATTTTAGAACAATATGCGTTGCAACTTTTTGAGCGGGGTAAAGAAATTGCTGCCAGCAGGGGATTGATTTTGGTGGATACTAAATATGAATTTGGAAAAATTGATGAGGAGATAATTTTGATGGATGAAATACACACTCCCGATTCTTCCCGTTATTTTTATGCCGAAGGCTTTGAGGAAAGACAACAACAAGGAGCAAAACAAAAACAACTGAGTAAAGAGTTTGTAAGGGAATGGCTCATTGCTAATAATTTTATGGGTAAAGAAGGACAAACGGTTCCGACCATGTCGCCAGAATGGATTCAAACCATCAGCAACCGGTACATAGAATTATACGAAAATATTATAGGCGAAAAGTTTGTACCCAAACCTATGACTGAAGATGAAGTGTTTGAAAAAATTACTCTTGCTTTAGAAGAAATGAAAAACGCACGGTAAAAACTGCAAAGGATCTTCAGGACTCTAAGAAGCTCGCAAGGTAAATCTGCTGAAAAGACCCTTAGGTTCCTTTCCTGGTTAAGATATCCAGGATAGCTTCAACATCTAAAAATTGAAAAAACCTTGCGGTGGCAACAAATTCATCGTTTAACAAAACAAATGCAGGCAGGGAAAAAGGCTTGTTCTTTCTGCCAGCCATCAGCAGTGCAATTTCATGTACCGGATTCACTCTCTTATACCTTTTGTTTACAAAGATTTGATCACCAAACAGGATGGTGTCCCGGCTTTCAATATTCATTTTTACTGCATAATAGTCTTGGTTTAAAACAGATATTACTTTTTCATTTGCGAAAGTGGTGCGATTCATCTCCTTGCAGTAAACACACCAGTCGGCGTAAAAATTTACAAAAACTTTTTTTGGATTTATTTTCAATGAATCATTCAACTGTGAAAAGCTTAGCCAATTTATTTCCGGGGAAGGTTGAGCAAACAGATCATTGAAACCCAACACTAACATGAATAATAAAGGCAACCATTGCGTGCACACACGTTTTACTTGCTTTTGCATGCTACATTGATTTAAGACGCAAACCCAGGAAGATGGTTCTTGGCGCAGCCGGACCATAGGTAAAATTGCTGTCCCTGTTTTTGCCGCTATCAAAATTTTTCTGATAAGAGTCGAATATGTTTTTCATACCGGTAAAAACCTCCATACCCGTTTTCATTTTTTTGATATTGAAGGTGCGACTAACCCGCAATCCTAAGTCAATAAAAGGCTGGGCTTTAAAATATTCATTCACAAACTGGCCGGTACCCTCGCCGGCAAAATGAGCCAGCATCATACTTCCTGTATAAACTCCATTGGCGCTGATGTTCCATTTTTTTGTGGGTGTGTAAGTAAACGTGGCATAGCCATAGTTGTTGGGCGTGCGCAAAAATTCTTTCCTGGCTTGCAGGCCGGCGATGTTTTCCACAGGGCTATCAAACTCGCTGGATTGAATAGTGAATCCTGCTTCCACTTGTACTACATAATCAAAATTTGCCCTCGCTTCTACATTCACTCCTTTTACGGTAGCACCTTCGCCATTTCGCTTTTCAAAGATTTGTCCAAAATTATCTGCACCCAAAGGGAATTGAAAAAATGCATCCATGAGGTGAGTATAAAAACCCTCCAACGTAAAGCCGGCAATAAAATGCTCTGTGGCCTTGTCGTAGTTTACAGAACCGGTAAAACTGTTAGAACGTTCTTCTTTTAAATTTTTAGCCAAGGCAATACGAGAGACGCCCCCTGCGGCAAAGGCAATGTGCAGGTCGGTATCAAAAGATTGTGGTGCCCTAAACCCGGTGCCCCAGCCCAGTCTAAACTGTGTACGCTCTTTTAATTTGTACAACAAAGAGAGCCTGGGACTCACAATTGCATGATTAACCAAATTATGTTTGTCTACCCTAAAACCCGTGAGCAGGTTTAGCTTTGGTGTTATGTCCCAATCCTGCTGCAAAAAAGCACCAAAGTTTTTGGTTGTTTGATCAATCACATAATTATAGGCCTCTATCTCATCAAAAACTTTATCGTACACATATTCTACACCTGTTGTGAGCACTGCCTTACCACCCAGGAAGCGGGAAAATTTGTTGTTGAACTGCACGCCACCCTGGTGGGTAAGCACATCAGAATTTCCGTATGGAGGATTTGCAAAAAATGTCTTTTTTTCGAGGCTGTCATCTGGTATGATCCCCGTGTAATGCTGACGATCGGTTTTTTGGCCGCCATAGTAAAAACTTACCGAATTTTTATCCTCATTAAACCTTATGGAGTAGTCTGCACTTGCCATTAGAATATTATGCGTTCTTTCTTCTGATTGGTTGGCCATGTAAGCGGGCTTTTTTACGTTTTCGCCACCGTAGCGGTATTCATAAATACTGCTCACGCTTAGCTCCAGCTTGTGATTGGAAGCCGGTTTAAAAAAGAAGTTGGCACCAAAGGTATTGTCCTTCAAGGCCGGCAACTCAGAATAGTTATCACCGTTGGCATCGTACAAGCCTCTACGCCGGTTGTTCACAAACAGGCTCACGCCAGCATTCTTT
>JANPJW010000034.1:0-2139 GCA_031425715.1 Chitinophagaceae bacterium
TTCATCTCTACCATAAACGTACTTTCGCCACCGCTCAGGTTATCGGATGCACCTACTCTTGTAAAAATTTTATCGGTCAACGGAATTTTTGCAGCAGATGCCGGTACAAAACTTCCCATATGCGCCATCAAAGTAATCAAAGCAGTCTGCCGGAGAATGGCACTTTTACCACTCATGTTGGGCCCGGTTAAAATGATCAGTTGCTGGTTGTTGGCATCAAGAAAAATATCGTTGCTGATGTAATGCTCACCGGGTGGCAGGTTTCTTTCTATCACAGGGTGGCGACTGTCTTTTAATTCCAGTTCATCACCGTCGTGCAGCAATGGTTTTTTGTAGCCAAATTGCAAGGCATTATTGGCAAAGCAAGCAAGGTTATCCAGTACTGCGATCACATGGCCATTCACCTGCATGGGCGAAAGGTAATCTTGTAATTCGTTCAGCAGTTCCTGGAAGAGTTGCTGTTCTATCATCAAAATTTTATCTTCTGCACCTACGATCTTTTCCTCATAAACTTTCAGTTCCGGTGTAATGTAACGCTCGGCATTGGCAAGGGTTTGTTTGCGTATCCAGCTTTCTGGTACTTTACTTTTGTGCAGGTTCGTTACTTCCAGGTAGTAGCCAAAAACATTGTTGAAACTGATTTTTAAAGAAGAGATACCGGTGATGGCGGCTTCCTTTTGCTGTAGTTCCAGCAAATAGTTTTTTCCGCCACTGGCGATGGTCCTTAGTTCATCGAGCTCTGTATGAATACCTGTGGCAATAAGGCCACCTTTGTTGATAGCTGCAGGAGGATTCTCATGAATCTCCTTTAAAATTTTATTCAGAATATACGAACAAGGGTTCAGCGAATCGCCCAATCTTTTTAAATATTCATTGTTGGATGCAAGGCATAGTGTTTTGATAGCTTCTGTTTGTTGCAAACCTTTTGCAACTTGCAGGACTTCTCTCGGGTTTATTTTCTTCAACGGCACTTTGCTGGCCAGGCGTTCTACATCGCCTGCCAATTTGATGTGCTGGCAAATCTTGTTTCTTAAATCCGTCTCTCTAATAAAATATTCTACCGTATCCAAACGCTCGTTGATGCGCAACAGATCATTCAACGGCATTAGCAACCAACGTTTCAAGAGCCTGGCCCCCATGGGCGAAACGGTATTGTTGATGGTTTTTAAAAGCGTATTGTTTTCGCCGATCAGTTCCAGGTTGCGAATGGTAAAACGATCCATCCAAAGGTGATCATCTTTATTGATTCTTTGCAAAGAAGTAACGTGCTGCAGGTTGGGATGCTCTGTATCTTTTAAATAATGGAGGATAGCGCCAGAGGCGATGATGCCCGCTGACAAATCTTCTACACCAAAACCTTTTAGGCTGTGTGTGCCAAAATGTTTGAGCAGGCTTTCCTGTGCATACACATCAGCAAAGATCCATTCATCCAGGGTATAGGTAAAAAAACTATTGCCGAAATATTCTTTGAAAAGTTTTTGTTTGTTGCGTTGAAAAATGACTTCTGCAGGTTGCAGGCTCTGCAACAGTTTGTCGGTATACTCTTTATCGCCTTCTGCTATAAAAAATTCCCCCGTAGAAATATCCAGAAAAGCAATACCAATGTTTTGCTCTGTGATGTGTAGGGCTGCCAGAAAATTATTGCTGTTGTGCTCCAGCATTTTATCGCTCGTAGCCACGCCAGGTGTTACCAATTCTGTAACGCCCCTTTTTACAATTCCCTTGGCCATTTTGGGGTCTTCTAGCTGATCGCAAATGGCTACCCGGTAACCGGCTTTTACCAGTTTGTGCAAATAGGTGTCCAAGGCATGGTAGGGAAAGCCCGCCAGCTCGGAAGCATCGGGGTTACCATTGTTGCGCTTGGTTAAAGTAATGCCCAGCACGGAAGCGGTGGTAATGGCATCCTGCCCAAAAGTTTCGTAAAAATCGCCCACCCTGAATAAGAGAATGGCATCAGGGTATTTAGCCTTGATGGCATTGTGTTGAATCATTAAGGGAGTATCGCCAGCGGCTTTTGCCATAGGCGCAAAAATAGGGTTTGATTAAGGATTTATGATATAGGATGTATGATTTTTGATTTCTGTACGTCCCTGATATAGGTTGACAACAAAAGTCATCTTACATGGAAGCAAATTTACA
>JANPJW010000035.1:0-1802 GCA_031425715.1 Chitinophagaceae bacterium
GTTTCGGTTGGTGAGGACACCAACCAATAAAAACCCAAATGGAACCTGGCCATCTTACCTGAAGATTATCGATGGAGCAGCGCCTCTTTTTATGAAAATGGATACGATGAGTTTAAAATTGTTTCCGACTACAGAGAATGAGTGATAAAGAAGATTCGGTTGTGGGGAAGGTTTCGGTTGGCGGGGAAGGTTTCGGTTGGCGGGGAAGGTTTCGATTGGTGGGGAAGGTTTCGATTGGTGGGGAAGGTTTCGATTGGTGGGGAAGGTTTCGATTGGTGGGGAAGGTTTCGATTGGTGGGGACACCAACCGATAAAAAAAAAATTCGGTTGGTGAGGACACCAACCGATAAAAACTACGTTTGAAAAAGAAAATCATTTTATTGTGTGGACGAGGGAGAAAGAAATCGTTGAATTATTATTGAAGCTACCATAGGTTTCTGCAGATGCTTATTTTAAAGCCGCTCCTCTTTTTATTTTTATTTCGCTGATAAATTTACAAAGCCGTGCTCACTCCAACCCGGAAGCTGTTTACCTTAAGGCGCTGGTTGTTCAGCAATGCTATTTTGCCAAATTGCTGATACGCAGCCTCTGTAAAAACGAGGTATTGGGGTTTAATAACATAGGTTAGTCCCACGGCCAGCTGGGCCTGCATGGAATAAGCATTAAGATTACGAATAGTTGTATAACTGTTCTTCTCACTCACAGCCGGCACCGAAAACCTGGAAGCACCAACGCCGGCTTTTAAGAAGGGCAGCCATTTATTTTTACCAAAAGTATACTTGTACAAAACTGTCAACGGTATGATGTTCATCGTACCGCTTAATGAAAAAGTAGGCGTGGTTTCCTCGTAAGCGTAACCGTCGAAACTTAGTTCCCCTGTTAAGGAATGATGACGATCAAATTTATATGCTACACCCGTCATTGCCTGGAAGCCGGAGCTGGCTTTGGCGCTCAGTTTTCCACTCACCTTAGCCAATCCAATAAACGAGGTAAAAAAGATTTTACCAGGTTTGGGTGCCTGTGGTTTTTGTGCAAAACTGTAACTGCATACACTCATGCCGATAGTCATCAAAAGTATTTTCTTCATACATCTTTTTATGGGGATAATATATCAAATGAATTTTACTGTAGTTGCTGCTGCAGTATGTTATTGCTGAGAGATCAACTTTACCTGCTTTGAATTCGCTTTTAGCATGGCAAGTCCTTCTTTAGTGGTCATGCAGGCGAGGCCTAACCGCTGCCTGTTTGCCCTACTTATGCTGTACAGAATGTTCAAATGCCGGATAATTTCCTTCCAGGCAAAAAACACAGAATGTTTGGGATCGTAAATGTGGGTGGGCTCGCTGCCCGCACCATTTACTTCAATAATAGAAAGATTTTTACCTGCCCTGAGCTCTTGCCAGCTATTGTATTTAATATCTAAACGGCCATAATAAAACTCCGGGATAGACTGGCATATTTCGTCTATGCTGGCGGTGAGTTCAGGATCTGCAAGGTGGGTACAATCTATAAATTTTGCCCCCCGGCTATGGTTGCCATAAGGTACTAAAGTATGCAGCTCGTTCGATGCTAATACTTTTTGCAAAGCATTGCCATAACTCTTTTTAAGTACTTCTAACTGTAGCAGAAAACGGTCATTTTGTTTTAACAAATCTTCCATCGTGCTTACCCCATCTCCTACTACTGTCAAAAATTCTTTGCCCACAATACCAGAGATATGCCCCTTGCTTTGCCCGGGTATGCGGTAGTAAAAAATACCTACTTCCTTTTGAAGTGACACATAATCCTGCAAGAGAAAATCT
>JANPJW010000036.1:0-12776 GCA_031425715.1 Chitinophagaceae bacterium
TTTTCAAGATCTTCCTGCAGGCGTTTTTCGGTATCTCTTAAGGAAGCAGCTTCTTCAAACTTCTGGCTCTTTACAACCTTATTTTTTTCCAGTTTAATATCTTCTATTTTCTTTTCCAGTTCTATAATATTCTCTGGAACGTTGATGTTTTTAATGTGCTTTCTTGCACCCACTTCATCCATTACGTCGATGGCTTTGTCTGGCAACAGCCGATCTGTCATATATCGATCGCTCAACTTTACACAAGCCTCCACAGCTTCCTGGCTGTAGGTAACATTGTGGTAATCTTCATACTTGCTTTTAATGTTGTTGAGGATCTCAATGGCTTCATCTACAGACGGCTGCTCTACCAATACCTTTTGAAACCGCCTGTCAAGGGCTCCATCTTTTTCTATGTGCATGCGGTATTCATCCAAAGTGGAGGCACCAATACATTGCAATTCTCCACGTGCCAGGGCGGGTTTAAAGATATTAGAAGCGTCGAGGGAACCACTTGCCCCACCAGCACCTACAATGGTATGTATTTCATCTATAAACAAAATCACATCCCTGTTCTTCTCCAATTCATTCATAATGGCTTTCATGCGCTCTTCAAACTGACCCCGGTATTTAGTGCCAGCTACCAAGGCAGCAAGGTCAAGGCTCACTACTCTTTTATCGAACAAAATACGTGATACCTTTCTTTGTACTATCCTCAAGGCAAGGCCTTCTACGATGGCAGTTTTACCCACGCCTGGTTCACCAATCAAGATTGGATTATTCTTTTTTCTGCGGGATAATATTTGCGAGACCCTTTCTATTTCAACTTCCCTTCCCACAATCGGGTCAAGCGAACCATTCTCCGCCATGCGGGTAATGTCTCTGCCAAAATTATCCAGAACGGGAGTTTTGGTTTTAGGCTGATTGGCAGCTCCAGGCTTAGCTGGCTTTTGCTGACCATACTGTTTTCTTTCTTCGTCAAAGTCATCATCTTCATTAAACTCTGCACTAGGAGGTGGCGTGCTGGTTACAAACCCAGATTCATTTTTAAACACATCATAATCTACATCAAACTGGTTTAGAATCTGCGTCGCTATATTTTCTTTATTCTTCAAAATTGAAAGCATCAGGTGCTCGCTTTCAACCGTAACACTCTTAAGCGCCTTCGCCTCCAGCACCGTGATGCGAATTACTTTTTCTGCCTGTTTGGTGAGCGGCAATGAATTGATGTTAGCAATGTTTTTCCCGGTTTTGTCTTTTACCGCCATTTCTATTTCTTTGCGTAGCTCGTAAAGATCCACACTCAAAGATTTCAAGACTTTTATAGCAGTATTTTCCCCGTCCCGGATAAGGCCAAGCACCAGGTGCTCCGTCCCTATGAAATCATTTCCCAACCTTAATGCCTCCTCCCTGCTGTATGAAATAATTTCTTTAACCTGTGTGGAAAAATTGTTGTCCATTCTGTAAGTTTTAATTTATACAATAATAACGTTTATTTGCTGGTAATAGTTTGTAAAGAATTGCAAATGTTGATATGTTGAAAAGATAGATATTTGCGTCTCCAAGCTTGTTACAAAAAATTTCTGGACGCTTGTTTTGTAATTGTTTCAACTAGTTCAAAAAAGAAAATCTTTATTTAACTGTCCCACCCTTATTAAGATTTATGAATGTCAAAATAGATACCAAAGAAAAATTCAACGTTCTAACATTGTTTGAGAAGGAAATAGCTGCTAATATGACAGGCGAACTACAGAATGTGCTGCAAGACTGCCTTAAAAGGTCGGTTACTCACGTGGTTTTAAAAATGGGATCGGTAGAAATTCTATCCGAGGAAGCTGCCCAGATCATTGCTGCCCTTCAACAGTCTTTTTATGAGCAGAACCATTCTTTCGTAGTGTGTGAGTTACAGGCGCCGGTAGAAGCCATGCTTGACGAGATGGAATTGCTGGAATACATGAATGTAACACCCACGGAAAGTGAGGCATGGGATATTGTGCAAATGGAAGAAATTGAACGGGAGTTGATGAATGACTTTGACGAGGATGAATCGGACAAAAGCAGCACATCCATCTAATTAACAGTCCAACTGGTAACCCTTAAAATTCATTATTGGTGTTTGCACTCACAATACTCGGCAACAACTCTGCTTTACCTGCATTCGGAAGAAATCCTACATCGCAGGTTTTGCAAACCTGGGAAGAGAACTATTTAATTGACTGTGGCGAAGGCACGCAGCTTCAGCTTACCAATTACAAAATCAAAAGATCGAAGATCAACCATATTTTTATATCGCACATGCATGGCGATCATTACTTTGGATTGATTGGTTTAATAAGCAGTATGGGGCTGATGGGCAGAACTGCAGACCTCTCCATTTATGCACCAGCTGCATTGGAACAAATCATCAACCTGCAATTGTTAGCGGCTCATACGGCACTTCCGTTTAAGATTCATTTTTTTAAGCTTGGCGAAGAAGGTATCATCCACGATGGTAAAAAGATTGCTGTAGAAAGTTTCCATGTTAACCACCGCATAGATTGCTGGGGATTTATTTTTAGGGAGAAAAAGAAATTAAGGAGCATCGATCCTGACCGGGTACGCTCGTATGAAATTCCTGCTTCTTATTATGAGGCTCTGCAAAATGGGGCAGATTACACTACTAAAAAAGGGACCATAATTCCCAACACAGAAGTGACCACGGCGGCCTCTCCTGCCCGCTCTTATGCTTACTGTGGCGATACTTTATATGACGAAACCATTGCAGGTAAAGTTAAAAACGTAGACATGCTTTACCATGAAACTACTTATTTAAAAGATCTGCAGGAGCGTGCATTTTTACGCTTTCACTCCACCACCATTCAAGCAGGGACTATTGCCGCAATGGCAGGTGCAAAAAAATTATTAATCGGGCATTTCTCCTCCAAGTATGAGCATCTGGATGAATTTCTTACAGAAACCCTAACCGTGTTTCCAAACACGGAACTGGCCTTAGAGGGCACTTGTTTTAAGATTTAATCGGCGGGTTTTACAATATAATTATTGCCATCGTTCACAATCCACTGGTAAAATTCTGCAAACCATTTGCGCCAGGCTTGCTCATTGTGGCGACCCTCCGGGTCTACAACGGTATATACATAGGCTTTTGAAAGAGTCCCTAATTTGTCGGTTATTTTTAGCATGTCTGCCAGGTAGGTATCCCCTTCCAATGCTCCCATGTAAAAGAAAGCCATACCAGCAGTTTTACTTGCCAGCGAATCAGTCATTTTAAAAATGCTGTCGGCCGTCCAAAAAGCCGGAGAAAAAACACCTGCCTTACCAAATACCAGTGGAAATTTTATGAATGCGTAGTATGCAATAAGCCCCCCCATAGAGCTCCCTGCGATGATTGTATTTTCTTTGTTTGGCAGCGTTCTGTACCCGAAGTCTATAAACGGTTTAAGTGTTGCCACGAGGAAATCTACATAAGCTTCTCCCTCGCCGGTACCAAATCTTTCAAAATAAAAGGGATTGTATTCCGTTAGTCTTTTGGGGCCATTGTCAATGGCTACCACGATACAGGCCTTCTTGCCCTTGCCTGCCAGGGAATCCAGGCACTCATCTACTCCCCATTCACCAAAGCCGGCGGTAAATTCGTCGAAAACATTTTGTCCGTCCTGGAGATAAATTACGGGATAACGCCTGGTGGATTTATCATAGCCTGCAGGTAAATAAATACTTAGCCTCCTGCTACGTCCCAGTTGTGGCATGTAAAAGGCTGTATCAATCACCCGCACATTGGAGGAGGCAGTATGCTTTTTTTCTTCGGGTGCAAAATCATCCTTCCAGGCGTTGATATCAAAGTAAACCGTAGTGTCTGATGACAGCACCACCAAATGATTCTGGAGGTCGCCGCCGGTACCCGAACTGGCTACACTAGCCCAGGAACCTCTCGTAAACTTAAACTCAAGCACAGTCGCCGCTACATCTTTCAATTCTATTTGAAGCCTGCCGTCTTTTTTTTCCAGCCGGAAATTTTTGTTGGCTGGGTTCCAGTTATTAAAATTGCCTGCAACATAAACTGTTTCATCGCTGTGTTGTTTTATGTTGTTGGCCACTACCAGCCTTACCTTGAATTGGGCCATTGCCGGCGAGGCAAACATTGCCGCACAAAGAAATACAAGGGCAAGGAAAAAAACACGAGGGTATAGTTTTGCCGAGACTAATTTCAATGTATAGAATTGAGGTATGATTTCACTTCTTGGTGTAGGGGAGCACTAAGTGGTACCACTGGCAAACGAAGGGCATTTTGAATTATCCCCAGTTCATACAAAAACGCCTTGGCTCCGGCGGGGTTGTTCTCTGCAAACAACAAATCGTAACCCGCTATCAGACGATCGTTTATTATTTTTGCATGAGCATAGTTATTTTGCATGCAAGCGTTCACCATAGCAGAGAACTGCGCTGGAAAACAGTTGGCTGCTACGCTGATAACACCATCCATACCGCATGCCATCTGAGGCAAGGCAAGGGCATCATCACCGCTTACCACCAAAAAATTTGCCGGCCTGTCACGAAGTATTTCCATGCACTGAGCAATGTCTCCACTGGCTTCTTTGATACCGGCTATATTAGCTACAGCTGCCAGACGAAGGGTTGTTTCGGTAGTCATATTTTTACCGGTGCGGCCGGGAACATTGTACAAAATAACTGGCTTGGGCGAGGCCTCAGCCACCGCTTTGTAATGTTCAAACAAACCTTCCTGCGAGGGCTTATTGTAGTAAGGGCTGGCACTCAAAATGGCAGTAGCCTCATGTAAAGGAAAATAGTTTAGATCATCGACAACATCCTTGGTGCAGTTACCACCCACACCCACTACTACGGGTACACGCCCCTTTATAACACGGTAGGTAAATTCTATAATAGATTTCTTTTCTTCCCTGTTTAGCACCGGGGTCTCACCAGTGGTGCCCATGGTTACGATGTACCGAACGCCACCGTCAATCAAAAAATCCAGTAGTCTTGCCAATGCTTCATAATCTACAGCCAGATCTGCTGTAAATGGCGTTACCACTGCTACTCCAGTACCTGCCAACGTTTCTCTTAGATTCATTTAAAAAAATTTAAGTGAAGTTATAAAAGTCGTACAACAAATTGCAGGAGCGGTTTATAAAAAAAATCCTCCCCGTGATAAATCGAAGGGAGGAACGGTTTTTTTGTAAGAAGGGGGATACAGTCAGGCGTTCAATATCCTGGAACGACTAAGATAGGTCTTATTATCGCTGTAAATAAAAAGGCATGAACCATTTTTAATTTTATCAATGATTGGCTTGTTCAATTGGGGAGATACTGCGGGGCATCCATGACTTCTGCCAAGGAATCCTCTTTGCCTTATAAATTCTTCACTCACGTAGGGCGCACCATGCATCACAATGGCCCTTTCACTTGCCCGATCATTAAACCCGTACTCCAACCCGTCCAACTGCATGGAAAAACCATTTTTGCCCATGTAGGTTCCTGTTGTGAGATAAAAGCCAAGGCTGCTTTGGTAGCTCTCCGCTTTATTGGAGAACTGGTTGGCATATTCCTGCCCGGTGTTTTGACCATGAGCTACATAGGTATTGAATAAAACCTTGTAATTATTTACATCAATAACATATAGTCTTTTTTGAGAAGACGGCTTGGTAAAATCGATAATAGAGAGCGTTCGCTCATTTAGGAGTTTGCCCTTATTTTTTAAATAGGTGTATCCTTTTATCGCATATTCAAACGCCTCCTGGCTTAGACCCATTGAAGACAATTGCATGCTATCATACATATACTTTACGGATGAAGCAGCTTCCTCTTCATGAACAGCATCTACAGCAATGGGTTTAAATATCATCTTCTTAGCCATGCCGTTGGATACAGCAATACCAAAGGGCGTATGCACCAAAAAAAACATTAGCACCACTGCCGCAATATAAAGCCTGTAAACTCTGAATATCTTCATACCAAAAAACAGTTTAAGAGTAATAAATTAAGAAACGAACAAGTAGTGTAGATGTTGTTGTATAGCGAAATATTTAGAGCAGACCTGTAATTTCGGTTGCTGTGCAAATGTAGGCCTAATGGGCAGGGCATGCTGTTAAGGTAATTAGAAAATATACCTTGTAAAAAAAAGTAGTTATAAATAAGCGATGGATGTAATGCGTAACTGTCTACTGGGCAATATAGCTTTGCAAGTGGTTGATGGTTTCTTTTTGAGATTCTATGATAGCGGTAACCACATCTCCGATAGAGATGATACCAATCATTTTTCCGTCTTGCACAACTGGTAAATGGCGGATTCTTTTAGCACTCATTTTCTCCATACAGTCATCTATGGAATCTGAGGGGCTTACCGTTATAACGGTAGCAGTCATGATATCTTTTACCAAGGTTTCCTGCGACTTACGATTTAAAAGCACAATTTTGCGGGCATAGTCTCTCTCTGAAAAAATACCACTTAACTGGTCTCCATCTAACACAGGCAGGGCTCCAATGTTTTTCTCACTCATTAACTTGATGGCATCATACACAGTTGTTTCAGAAGTGGCCGCAAAAATTTCGTTGTTCTTATTTTTCAATATCTCTTTAACTGATAACATAGAAAAAAATTTTGGGTGATAAAATGCCGTTGCTTAACAAGTAGAAGGGTTGGTACCTATGTACTCCTAAAGTTAACCTTTCTACATTCCTAATAAAAATAAAATATCCCTGCAAAAAAAAGATCCTTCCGATGTGGAAGGATCTTATAAGTTGTTTGATTATCTTAATTTTTTACAACTCGCAATACTTTGCCATTGCTAAAGCTAAGGAAGTAAATACCTTTTGTAAGATTACTAATATCTAAAACCTGTTGAAAGTTTTTTATTAACACTGTTTGCACACTCGACCCGGAGGCAGAGCGGATGGTTGCATAAGTGTTCAGCAAGTTAGTATCGTTGTGCACTATTTTCATAACGTCTTGTACTGGGTTCGGGTACAAATACACGCTACTTACGTCGCCTCTAAAATTGAGTATTTCAATTTTACTTAAACTGAAATTACCATCAACATCCGCCTGTTTTAAACGGTAGGCATTGTTGCCTTTTAAAGGAGCTAAATCTGTAAACCTGTACCGGCTGCCAGTGGCAAGATTGGTAGAGTTTACGAAACCAATTGTTTCCCAGTTGGCACTACCTGCTTCAGATCGTTGAATTTCAAATCCAAGACTTTTGGTTTCCTGAGCAGTTTCCCAGGTAAGAAGTCCTGTTTTACCTGCATTCGTTGCCTTAAAAGAAACGAGCGTTACAGGTAACACACCCAGGGCATTCCCTGTTATAGCAAAGTTATAGATTGACTCGTCTATATCATTACTGGTCACAGTAACTGTTGCATTTTTCTGACTTGAAGTAGAGGGCGCAAATCTCACAATAAGGGATGTACTAAATCCTGGAAGCACCACAGCATCTCCCGCAGATACGATACTGAAAGAGGCAGCGTCGGCACCGATTATGCTAATGGAGCTGATTATTAAATCAGCTCCGCCGTTGTTGGTGATCACATAGGTCCTGTCTGAACTGTTTCCTGGAGTGATTGTACCAAAATCTGTAGAATCGGCGAATGATGGAGTAACATCTCCTGTTTGAATACAAATAGAGTTTCCGGCAGCAGATATATTAGCTACCTGAGCGGTGCATGAACCAACTATCGGAGCACCAGGTGCAACCCAGTTAGATACGTTTCCGTTAAGAGCGAAGTTGACCAGCTTTCCGTTAGCCGGGCAGAGCCCGTGCAGATCGTTGAGGGTGGTATCTCCTGGGTTGTTAGCTCCCGCTACGCCGCTATTAAAATTGTAATAGGCCAGTAAAAATGGTTCTGATCCGTTTAATGCACAATCTTGAGTAGAAAGTAATTCTGCCTGCGTTCTAACCGTATTCCAAATACGCACTTCATCCATTGTTCCATTAAAGAAATTTCCGCCCTGGAAGGCACCGAGCTGAAGGAAAGTTTCCGTGTACGAGGGCACCAAAGTAGCGGTATTAACCAGGATAGCATCCTTATACAATCTCATCTCTTGTGTAGTAGCATCAAAGCTAACAGCTACGTGATACCAGGTACCGGTTGCAAGGGTTGCAGGATCCTGCGCCTGGGTGAAGGCAGGTCCGTGGCCCGCAGACAGCCGACCGTTTGAAATGAAGAGAGCAGTTCCATTGCTGCTGTTACCCGTTATTAAATTAGGGAAATTGGCTACATCCTGTGCTTTTATCCAGGCTTCTTTGGTGTAACTACCACTAAACGCAAGCGGTAAGTCAACTATATCGCCAAAACCAGCAAAATTAAGTGCCATACCCTGGCCTGCAAAATTGCCCGTTATATCAAAATTGAAGATGGTTTCATCCTGATCGTCATTATTGATGGTTACAGTAGCGTTCTTGATACCCATAGCGCCTCCCGGGGCGAAACTTATTTTTAAACTTGTGGAATCTCCCGGATTAACACTGGCTGCTGGTATAGAGATTACTGTAAAGTTGCCGGCATCTACCCCTGTTATGGTGACTGTTCCTATGTTTAAAACGGCAGAACCTGTGTTGATAATCACAAATTCTTTTACCACCGGCTTCACGCCCAAAGCACCAAAATCAGTATTGTCAGCAACAGAGGGTGTCTGATCTTCATCTGCAATACAAATCTGCTTTCCTGAAACATTAATATTTGCAAAAGTGCTCATGCAAACCCCTGTAAGAGCTGGGGAGGCCGCTACCCAATTTGAGGTAGAACCGCTCAAGGCAAAATTATTTAATGTCCCATTTCTTGCAGCGCAATTGTCTGCGAGATCTACCAAAGCTGTCTCGCTGGTATTGGTACCCCCGGCTACTCCCTGGTTAAAACTATAATGTACCAGCAAACCAGGTTCATCGCCTGTCAGCTCGCAATCTTTTGCACCTGTAATTTGAGCAGCGCTTCTTTCAGTGTTCCAAATTCTTACTTCGTCCATGTTACCCGTGAAGTAATTAGCCCCGGCAAAAAGCGACAGATTTAGAGCTGGCTCTGTATAATCTGCTACCCCAGCTGCGCTTGCTACAAGCACACCATCCTTATACAATTTCATACTGTCCGTGGTTGTATTATAAGTAACCGCTACATGATACCATGTGTTAGTCATCATGGGTGCAGGATCAACTACCTGCGTAAAACCCCCGACAGAGTGACCTGCAGCTAACTGACCATTATTGATGAAGAGAGCAGTACCAGTGCCAGTGAGAATATTTGGGGTGCCACCCATAGCAGCTGAATTGATCCAGGCTTCTTTGGTATAATCACCACTGATAGATAACGGCAGAGTAACGAAATCGTTGTCTCCGGCAAAGTTCAAAGATTTACCCGACTGCGCCTTGATGATCGTTGAAGTGCTGAGCAATATTCCGAATAGGAATAAAGGGAGGAGGTAGCGCTTTAGACGGTCCGAAATAAAATTGATAGATAATAAATGTTTCATCGGGGTCGTTTTTAAATTTATTAAAATATTTAATTAGAGGTTCCTGATGTCAGGAGGCTTCAAGCTGCTAAGCCAAAAATGAATCCATATGTGTTGAACGTTAACATCTTTTTAAACTAACATCGTAGGATTACCTGCAGCGTCCTTTTATCAGCCAACTTTAATTTGTTGAAACAAATCGGTCATATGAATGTCTGCTCGCTCTCTTACATGTTGCCACTGACCCGGCTTAAGAGCATAAGTAAATTCAAAAATGATAGCCAATTAAGTTAGAATGGCAGAAATTAATTTTACTTCGCAATAGAATGGAGCAAAACAAAATATTTTATCTATAAACAGTTTATATTAGATTAATGGTTAGCAACAAAGCAACTGCAGACAAACTATATTTCGAAAACCTGGATGGATTGCGTTTTTTTTGCTTCTTGTCGGTGTTTCTATTTCACAGTTTTGAAACCGATTATGCCGGGATTAACAGCAATCCTGTTTTTCATTTCATTAAAGAAACCATTTTTGGCAATGGGTTCCTGGGGGTTAACTTTTTCTTTGTACTTAGCGGCTTCCTTATAACCTATCTTCTTATAAAAGAAAAAAGGACCAACAACAATATCCATATCGTCAACTTTTGGATACGGCGGATACTCCGCATATGGCCCCTTTATTTTGCCTGTGTTTTTTACGGATTCGTGGTTTTTCCCTATACCAAAATACTTGCGGGGGGCGTTCCCGCAGAAACTGCGAACCCCTGGTATTATCTCGGCTTTATTAGCAATTTCGATTATATTGAAAAAGGTTTACCCGATGCAAAAGGGCTGGGAGTATTGTGGAGTGTAGCCATCGAGGAGCAGTTCTACCTTGCATGGCCGGTAATTCTAAGCTGCTTTAGTGTTAAAAAGTTTTGGATTCCTCTAACCCTAATCTTAGCTGGCAGCATCATTTATCGTGCATTTAACGATGTGCCCATCTTACATGAAATGCACACGCTGTCCTGCATAGGAGATATGGCCCTTGGAGGCCTCGGAGCCTGGTGTATCTTAGAAACGACCACGTTTAAGCAGAAGGTCACCGAGATGCCACTGACTTTGATCATCGGCATTTACGCCGCATTTATTTTTGTATATGTTTTCAGGGACGAATTTTTACTATCTACTTATGGTCTTAGAGTGATTGAGCGATTCATCATTTCCGCTATTATGTTGCTCATCATACTGGAGCAATGCTACGCCAGGAACTCTTTTTATAAAATGAAAAATTTTAAAATTCCGACCCGGTTGGGAGTAATTACCTATGGGCTCTACTGCCTGCATTTCATCATAATTTCTTTAACCTTGGGTGCAACCAAACTGCTTGGCCTAAATGATGCCGTATGGAAGGTTGTATTTCTGGAAACAATTGCCGGGCTTCTCATCACAATTGCGGTAAGTTTGATCAGCTATCGTTTCTTTGAAAAGCCATTTTTAAAGCTAAAAGACAAATTTGCTTTTACTACAAAAAAAACAGCCTGATCAATTTAGAAATCAGGCTGTGGCCAAAGCTACTTACATCTTTAGTCGCTTAAAAATTATTTCTGGTATTAACTTAATTACCAGCATAATCCAGCCCCAATACCATTTTACATAAACCACATTTTTTTTCTTTTTGAAGGATTTAAAAATGCTATTTCCCACTTCTGATGGAGTGGATGTAAGAATGCCAGGAAGTTTCAGATGTGCCGTCATCTTACTTGAAATAAAGCCCGGCAATACAGTAATGACGTGCACTTTGTGATGAAACATTTCGTTTCTCAGGCCGGATAGATAGGCAGTGAAGCCTGCCTTGGCTGAGCCATATATATAATTGCTAGACCGGCCACGGTCGGCCGCTACGGAGCTTACTCCAATAATGCAACCCGTGCCTTTTAATTTATACTGACCCGCAATTGAATTGAGAATTGTTACAGCACCAGTATAATTAGAATGTATTATTCTTAGTGTTTCCGACAAGTCGTTTCTTCCTTCCTCCTCGTCGCCGAGATAACCAAAAGCACAAACTGTTATCTCGGGAAGTTCTTCCAGTGAAGCAACAAACCCTGCATGACTGTCAAAGTGAAGAGCATCAAACTCCCTGAGATCACAGTCTACACCATAACGAATCTGTAGATCAGATTGCAGAGGCTGCAGCCTTTCAGAATTTCTGGCAGCCAGAACTATATTATATTTTTCTTTCGCAAACTTATTTGCCACAGCCATGGCAACATCGGATGTTGCTCCTAATATGAGTACAGATTTCATTGTATAATTCTATTCGCTGGTGAGTGAAAGACGATCCGATAAAAGTGAATGAAACTTGCTATCGGGATCATATTTTTTTATGATAGTTTTGAATTCTTCCAGACGGGGATAACCCTGTTTTAATACACTGGCTTTCATCCTTGCATCTTTAGACATGTATAACCTTCCTCCACTCTTTAACACTACTGCGTCTAGTTCATCCAGGAATGTAAACAGGTTATCCCTGATGGGAATATCAAGCGCCAGCGTATATCCTTCCATCGGGAAACCAATCAGGCTATCTTGCTTTCCAAAAACTTTGAGCACTGCCAGAAAAGAGCCGATTCCATTCTCGCTTATTTTGTTCAAAATTTCCACCAATCCGCTTTTTGCACTCAGCGGAATTACAAATTGGTACTGCACAAAGCCCTTGCGACTATAGCCTTTGTTCCAATCCAGCACTTTGTCGAGCGGGTAAAAGAAAGGCTCATAAGATACCACGTTGTTAATTTCCTTTTTATAATTTTTACTATAAAACAACTGATTGAAAACTCTTACTGTAAATTTATTTAGGATAAATGAGGGTAGAAAGAATGGAAGCTTCACTTGCTTTTGTGAAGGCAGCTTTAGCGGCTCTCTTCGTTGCTGTTCTGTGAGTTCGCTCAGCTTTGCGTGCTCGCCGAGCATTAGGATGCTACGGCCGAAATGCTTCCCTTTTTTGAGGCAGTCAATCCAGGCAACAGAATAGGTGTAATGGTTATACATGTCAAACAGTTCGAGCACTTCGTCCAGATTGGAAGCCTTTATTTGTTTTTGAACAATATAGGAGGTCTCTATTTTTTTGAGGCTAAAAACTACCCTTGAAATAAGACCAGTTAGGCCCATACCGCCGCAGGTTGCTTCAAAGATGTCTGAATGTAAGCTTGGGCCGCAGGTTATTTTGGAACCATCTGCCAGAAAAATATCCATTTCATGCACATGTTTAGAAAAGCAGCCATCTACATGGTGGTTCTTGCCATGAACATCGCTGGCAATGGCACCCCCAATAGTAATAAACTTGGTACCTGGAG
>JANPJW010000037.1:0-4864 GCA_031425715.1 Chitinophagaceae bacterium
AAAGTGCTGTTTCAAGTTCAGGTTTATAGTCCGGGGGCACTTCATGTATTTGTTTGGTTACTGCTGACCAGAATACGGTATTATTAGCCAGATCTACTTCCCAGCCACCTACTCTTGCAAGGCTATTGGTATCGTTCAGTAATTTCTCTGCTTTTTTTCTGCTGCTGATATCCATCAGCATCGTGCTGGTTTTTCGGTTGCCATCAATATCGGCAAATACCACAGATGAAAACTCACAAATAATTCGTTCACCATTTTTTTGATGCAATTGACTTCTCCCGAAGCATAGCCTTTTTCGTTCCGCTGTTTTAATTTACTCACCACCTCCTCATCATGTACAATAAAACCTTGTCTTCCTATTTCAATAAATTCGGCTTCGGTATATCCAAAAAGTTTTGTTGCTGCGCTGTTTACTTCTAAAATGGTTCCACCTGGCTCTGTTAAAAAGAATGCATTCATTGAATTATCTACGATGGCCCTGTACTTCACCTGGCTGGCTTCTATTATCCGGTTGGCTTTTTTCTCTGCAGAAATATCCCTCACCGAGTTTACTTTGAAGCGTTTGCCATCTTCCTGTATCATTAACTCCGAGCTGGAAAAAATGTCAAATTCTGTTTGATCTTTTCTGATGGCGGTTAAGTGTATACCGGCTTCTTTTATTTTTTCGTGTATGAAATCCCGATGTAGTTGTTGAACTTTTTTACGTTGGGCAGGTACAATAAGGTCGGTTTGATTTTTTCCAACCAGTTCTTCCCGGTCAAAACCATACATGTTACAAAATTCCCGGTTCACATCTACAAACACACCCTCCTCATTTGTAACGGCAATGCCAATGGAGGTTGCGTTGAATACCGAAGACAATATTTTTTCTGTGGCATGCAGTTCCCTTTCTAGTTTGCGGTTTGCACTCACGTCAAGGCTACTCACAGATACGCCGGTTACGCTGCCATCCGCAGTTACGATGGGAGTGAAATTATTTTTATACCACAGCGGATTTCCATGGAGGTCTCTTTCCATGCTCTCAGCCTCTACAATTTCTCCTGCCAGCGCTGTTTTAAAATCACGGAGAAAGGCATCAAAATTTCCGGGGGAAATGATGTCTTTTACCGGTTGGCCCTGCCGCAGTGTTTTGCCCAGTTTTTCTTTAAAAGATGCTGCAGCCTTGTTATTAAAGGCTACAATTTTATAGGAGGGGTCTACCAGTAAAAATGACTGCAGTGTGTTGTTGAGCAGAGCCAACAGGTTGGCCTCGCTCAACCTGATTTTATCCTCTTTCAGCTCCAGCAACTGGTGGGCTGTTTTCAGTTCGTTGTAAGTTATCTGAACCTCTTCTGATGTACTCTGCAACTCTTCGTTGGTGGTTTCCAGCTGCTCGTTGGTACTCTGCATTTCTTCATTGGTACTTTGCATCTCTTCATTCAACGATTGCAGTTCTTCATTGGTAGATTCTATCTCCTCAATGTAGGTCTGCAGATGCTGCCTGGTGGCCGCCAATTCCTGCTCTAGCTGTAATACCAGTTGAGCGTCGGTTCCCACTGTGTTGCTCCTGCGCTTTACGGGAACTGCTTTTTCCTTGTCTGCCTTTTCAAATATTACAATGTAACAGGGGGTTCCTTCAAATGTGCCGATGGTGGGCTTCACCATAATTCTTACAAAATGCTCCTCTTTAAAAAATTCAAATTTCTGAACACCTGATTTTATCTGTTGCTGATCCTTAA
Organism: Chitinophagaceae bacterium; assembly: GCA_031425715.1. Taxonomy (GTDB): domain Bacteria; phylum Bacteroidota; class Bacteroidia; order Chitinophagales; family Chitinophagaceae; genus Ferruginibacter. Next base: position 1,719 of record JANPJW010000037.1, read on the forward strand.
TGCATTTGCCAAGGGTGGTTCGGATGGTTAACTGTAAATCCTCGTTAGCCATTTTCAAGATGCTGTTGCTCATAGCACCGCGGCTTAGGGAAAGATACAGGCGCACATCTCCGTTTATTTCTATCACCTCAAACTGATTATTTACTACCACGTAGGGGTGTTCGTAGCTGTTGAACAGGGTTTCTTTTACCAGTTCTCTTATAGACTGAAGGGGCCTGGCATTTTGAGTTCCGTTGTTTACTGTTGATTTTAACGGAGTGCTAATGGATGAAAATTTCAGGTTGCTGGATTTACTATTTTGGGCCCTTACAAAAACCCTGTTTTTAGCATCTACTGTTGCATATAAGTCTGTAAAACTGCCTATAGATTCGATTTTGCCTAAAAATAAAATACCGTTTGGATTCAGTGCATAATGTAGAATCGGAAAAAGTCTTTTCTGCAATTCCTGGTCAAAATAAATGAACAGGTTGCGGCAGCTGATAAGATCTAATTTCAAAAATGGGGGATTGCTGGTAACATCATGACGGGAGAACAACACCATACTCCTTATCTCCTTTATCAATTCGAAACCTTGATCTGTTTCTATAAAATATTTTTTCAGCAAAGCGGGAGCAACATCTTCCATAATTCGGGAGGTGTAAATTCCCTGCCTGGCAAATGCAACTGCTTTTTCTTCTACATCTGTTGCAAAAATCTGGATATTGTAATCCGGTAAACGCTCTTGCAGTATTTCTGTAAGCAGTATAGCGATAGAATACGCTTCTTCTCCGGTTGCACACGCCAGCACCCAAATGCGGAGAACATCCGCTTTCTTTTTTTGCTGAATGAGCTTTCGCAGTCTTTTTTCTAATGCTTCAAAAGCCTCTTTGTCCCTGAAAAAATTAGTTACACTGATCAGGAAAATTGAGTAGAGTTCCTCCTGCTCGTCCGGGCTGGCTTTTAGTAATTCAAAATATTGCCCGGGTGGTTCAATCTTTAATGCATTCAGCCGTTTGGTGAGCCGGCGGGTAATAGTGCCGGTTTTATAACGACTAAAATCAGTGCCCTTATTTTTTGCCATTAAGGCAAAAATATTCGCCCAGTCGCTCGAATCAGATGAGTCTATTTTGAAAAGGTTATTTTTCTTTTCAGGATCGTTTATGAAGAGTGCTATTAGCTCGCCCATTTTTCCCGGCTCTGTAACAGCGTGAATTTTTTGCGTGGCAATAGCAGCGTTGGGCATGCCATCAAACTTTGCAGTATCGGGCTCTTGCACTATCGTAAAGCCCCCTTCATTGGCTATTGTTGTTATTCCTCTGCTACCATCGGTGCCGGTACCCGAAAGGATAACCGCCACTGCATTTTTTTTAAAGCTATTGGCCACAGAAGCAAACAAAATATCTACGGATGGTTTGGGGCCAATGGCCGCATGTGGGAGAGCAATGATTATCTTATTTTCTTTTACAGAAATGTCGGCATTGCGGGGGCTGATGTACACAACACCGGGTTTTATTTCCTGGTTATTTTCTGCTTCAGCCACACTGAATTTCGTTTCCCTGCTTAGCAACTGCACCAGCATACTTTTGTGTGTGGGGCTTAGGTGCTGCGCAATAATAATGGCAGTGTTTGTAAGCGTGGCGGGGTAGTGTAATAAAAATGCCTGGAGCGCATCCAGGCCTCCGGCAGAGGCACCAATGGCTACCAGGTAAAAAGGTTGGTTTTTAGTTGACCGGTTTGGTTTCGACTTCTTTATGGTTGGGGAACTAGCCATCCGAGGTATTATTTTTTGCCAGTATTAAAAAATGTTTTTCAGGTTTGGTATTCTCTTTTTGTTACTTGGGGCACGGAACCACTGGCTTATCGGATTATGAAATCAGTCCTTATATGTACACAGGCCGATTCAATTGATCTCTCAAAATCGTTTTGGTTTGGAAAAGGTACACAAAAAAATCGCATTAAAAGATATTTGAAACAAGCATCTTTAGAGTGCATATTTATTTTTCTGGGTTGCCATGTATTATAAAAAACAAATATGCTGAAAGAGTATGTGGGGACATTTCATTCAAATTTCTATGGCTGTAAATAGGTCTGCATCCGGCAACCGCCTGCGGTTTTTATTCCATAATTTTTTAGAACACATAATGCTTCAATTGTAAGAATGGCTGCTGGCAGCAGGTACAGGAATTTGTAAACTTCTGCTACCATTTTTGTATAGACTTTCACAACCGGCTTTGTGCCAAAAGCTCTGCTGTATTGTGGGCGGCCTCGGCCAAAGCACAACAACGATTTCATCTTTTTTTTGTGTATTTATTTACATCGGTTTAAATTTATTTAATCAACATAAATGTGCGCCGGCGTACAGTTTTTTGATGTAAACAGCATGGTTTCTTTTTTCAAGGCGTTAGCTCCTAACCCAAAACTTTCAATTTCTATCAGGTAACAAACTATCCTTGGAGTTATTTTCCTATCTAGTACTTACCTTATATCAATTTCCCTTAAACATGATGCAGCTATCTTGGCATTAACGGGTGAAAGCAATTAGCTATAACTATTCATAGGAAGAAACATAATTTTAACATGGAAGAATAAAAATGGATATCAATCAAGGTGTTGAAACATTTGCCATGATATATACTTTGTAACTGCATACCACAACAAAAGGAATATAATCAGGATAGCTAACGATATGATTAAACTTGATGGTTTTCGTTTTCTATCCCTTGGCATGATGTTAAATGTAATCTAACTGTGATATCTGTGAATGATTTTCCGACCCGGTATTGCCTTTATATCAATTTCCCTGAACATCGATGCGGCATAAACGTAAATAGGGTAGGGCTGCGTAGTTCAACTGAATATAGCATTGTGATAGGATGATAGAAGGAAGACCCATGTGCACTTCTTGTTGCACCACAAATAAAAAAAGACCCCTACAATGAAGTAAGAGTCTTTAGTTTACTAAGTGACCGCGTTAGGATTCAAACCTAAAACCTTCCCGACCTGCGGTCGGGATGCTTTATTCAGTTGAGCTACGCTGAATTAATTGCCTGATGCGAATATTACTTTTCCATCCTTTAAGTTGTCTTTCTCTTTTGAAAGCCTCGGCTTTGGTTGCAAACTGTTCTGTATAAACAATACACCAATCTTTCGCCTTTGCAGTGAATCCT
>JANPJW010000038.1:0-1722 GCA_031425715.1 Chitinophagaceae bacterium
GTGTAGGGACGGGTTTGAGTCCTCCCTACACCAGTGTAGGGACAATAAAAAGCTTTGAGAAATCAAGGCTTTTTTTGTTTATGTCATACTACGTCTATATCATACAAAGCGAAACAGACCACAGTTTTTACAAGGTTTACACAGAACACCCCTTGAAAAGACTAGCGCAGCACAATGGGACGGGTTTGGGTTACATACGAGGCATCTGCCAAAAAATGTGCTGGTAATTCGGAACTCTTTTTATTTATTACCACTATCTTCCACTTCATGAATCGTATCAAAAACATACAGCTCGCAGGTGCTGTGGATAAGCCCATTTTATTAGATATCTTTTTCGAAGCATGTACCGTAAAGCGCCCGGTGGTGATCTATGCTCATGGGTTCAATGGGTTTAAAGACTGGGGAAATTTTGATTTGATAGCCGACCAGTTTGTTGTGGCCGGATTTGTCTTCGTGAAATTTAATTTCTCTCATAACGGCACCACCCCAGCAGCGCCGGAGGATTTTGTAGATACAGAAGCTTTTGGTAACAACAACTATACGATCCAGCTGGAAGATTTGCAATGCGTAACTAATTGGTTGTGCAACTCTGAAAATGAGTATGGGCAGGTAGTCGATACAGAAAAGATCTATCTTATTGGGCATAGCATGGGGGGCGGCATCAGTATCCTGTTCACCGCAGAAGATGAACGAATAAAAAAGCTGGTTACATGGGCAGCCATCAGCGAATGTAAAACGCCCTGGGGCAATTGGTCGCAAGATAAAATGGCGGAATGGAAGGAGCGGGGTGTGCAATATTACGCCAACAGCAGAACTAAACAGGAGCTGCCTTTGTACTACCAGCTATATAAAAACTATGTAGAAAATAAAGAAAGGCTTGACATTAAAAGGGCTATGCAAACTGTTACCGTACCTGTTTTGATTTGTCATGGTACTTCGGACCCAGCAGTGCCATTGCAGAGTGCACTCAATCTTAAAAGCTGGCAAGCTGAGGCCCGCCTGTTTACACTAGATACAGACCATGTATTTGGAAGAAGACATCCCAATACCGAGGCCGGCCTTCCGGAGGCCATGCAACTGGTTATAGATGCAAGTATTGCCTTTCTTCAAAATTCATAACAACTCTTTGGAACAAATAAATTGTGGCATTCTTTTTAATAGATACTCACTATGAAAAATATTATTGGGGTTCTCTTAATTATGACAATGGCAGCATGCAACGAAAATGCTGGTACATCAACCACAGACGCAAGTGGGAAAGGCCGCCCGCTCCCGGCAAACATGAAGTATTCTTATACCTGCATAGAAACTGATACAAGTGACATTTCTAATATTTTGGGTAAGGCAGATAATATTTTAGGTAAGGTTGCCACCTTCAACATTAAGGTAACCGATGAGGAGCAAATGCTTTTTGGCGATACTTTTTTAATTGAAGCAAAAAAGGATAAAAACTTTGCAATTGATACTACAAGCAGGGAAGTACCTAAGCTAAGGAAAATTTTGAACGACCTGGTGGAAGCCCGTATAAAACCAACAGGTATCCGCTATACAATCTATCTATTGGAGGATACGGCTACCATCAATGCGTACACCGTGGGCGGTAAAATCTTTATAACACAGGCCATGCTGAAAAAATGCAAGAACGATGATCAGTTGTATGCCATCATCGGACACGAGATCGGTCACAACGAAAAAGGGCATATTAAATCATCCATCAAACAA
>JANPJW010000039.1:0-1531 GCA_031425715.1 Chitinophagaceae bacterium
TACTGGCATTACCTGCATCACCTGTTTCCAAAAAATCCTTTTTTGGTGTGCGCCCTCGATATGGCAGGCTGGGATATTTTTGGCAAGCTCAAAAGAAAACAATTGCACCAACTCTGGGGCCTCGATACTTCCACTGCACCCCTCACAGATTTTACCATTGGCATAGACAGTGTAGAAACCATGGTAAAAAAGATGCAGGAAAAACCCTGGCCTATTTACAAAATAAAAGTAGGTACGCCCGATGACATTCAAATGGTAACTGCCCTTCGCCAGCACAGCGATGCTATTTTTAGAGTAGATGCCAACGCCGGCTGGACGCTGGATGAAGCCCTGCTGAAAATTCCGCAGCTAAAAGACCTCGGCGTTGAGTTTGTAGAACAACCGCTGGCAAAAGACGATTGGGAGGGCATGAAAATCCTCTACAAAGAATCTCCTTTGCCATTATTTGCAGACGAGGCTTGCGTAACCGCAGCCGATGTAAAAAAATGCCACGAGCATTTCCATGGCATCAACATAAAGCTTACCAAGTGCAGTGGCCTTACGCCAGCCCGCAACATGATCAAAGAAGCCAGGAGCCTCGGCATGCAGGTAATGGTGGGTTGCATGAACGAAAGCTCTGTAGGTACCGCCGCAATAGCGCAGTTGGCACCCATGCTCGATTATGTAGATATGGACGGCCCACTGCTCCTGGCAGAAGATATCGCAAGCGGGGTAGGGTTCGATTTTGGTAAAATAATATATAATGATAAGCCGGGGCTGGGAGTTACGATGCATGAAATATAGAAGAGGCTGACTAACAGCCGCTGAAGCTTTGCGGAATAACCGCTTTTGCTGTTCTTCCAGCGTCCTGAAATAAATTTGATGTTGGTTGTTTTTTTGTCCCGATAAATATTAGGGTTGCCTGCCTTTTTAAAACAAAAATTATACACTGATTAAGCTGTGAACATCGTGTGTATATTTAGGAGGCGGGAGGTTTTTTCACAAACTCCCGTTGGCTGTAATGTCCCTTCATGACACAAACCTCTTTTATAAGTCGAATCAACTGGAGACAAATTCTTCCTCATTTTATTGCGACTTGTTTTTTTATATATTCTGCTCAAATGGCGGTATACTTATTTGATACACACCTAGTAGATATTATTAGACAATCATCCAACGAGGATGTTAAAACAAACATTAGCGACAATGGGACAACTGTTTCACAACTCTTCTATTTCTCAATGAGGATTGGAATGGCTGGCTTTATAGGTTTAATTGTTGCATTTTTCATCTCATTATTGATCTCACTAAGACATCGTTGGTTTTGGTTTAATTCTGTAATTACATTTGCATTAGCTTACGTATGCTATAAACTGAACCTGTTAGGTACAACTTATATCACAGCTCATTTCTTGAATGCAATTGGCTTCCTGAAAAACACTTTTTTGGAATTTTTTATCTGCAGCTTTACCTTGTTTCTTTTAGGGCTTTTAGTCTTCTTTTCGAGATTGACAAGAAAATTCATAGAAAACAGATAATGTTGGGTATCCTG
>JANPJW010000040.1:0-2261 GCA_031425715.1 Chitinophagaceae bacterium
GGTATTTTTGTGCATGGGTAGCAATGGCTTTTTCAAACTCAAGCACTTTGTCTACTTTAGGAAATACCCGGTTAGTGGAAACTAAATTTTGGGTTTGGCTCACACCCATGAAGGGTATGCCAAGAATGAGCAGTAAGCTCATTTTTGCTTTGGAAAATAGATTGTAGGTCATGTTAAATTGATTTATTGATTTGAAAGAAGGGTTAAAACAACGTTTCAGCGTTGTAAAACAGCGAGGTATTGATTGCTTTTGTACGACAGGGTAAAACTCTGGAAAACATTCGCAGCCTGTGAGTAGAAAATCGTTCTGTCTCAGTACTTTTTACTCAATCTTCAGGATAATTTGTGCATCAACAGGATTAATTCGTCAAAATTGAGCAAGGACGTATTTTTTTCTTTTTATATATTGGCAGAGCCGGCTTACACATTATCTTTATAATCGATGCGAGCGTTTTATACCAGATTTACAGCTATTCTAACATTTGCCGGGATTGTGCTGAACATCGCTTCCTCTGCACAAAACCCACCAGGCTACGAGACCATATCTACCGCTCAGGGTTTATCGCAGGGGATGGTGTTCGACATTTTACAAGATGCAGAGGGTTTTATATGGGTGGCCACCAAAAATGGCTTAAACCGGTACGATGGCTACAGTTTTAAAGTTTTTGCAAACGATCCGTACAATGCCCGTAGCCTTAGTAGCAACAGCATCGTTAAGCTTTTTGAAGATGCAAGGGGGCGTATTTGGGTGGGAACAGAAAATAGCGGATTGAATGTTTATGAAAAAAAGACGGGCAGATTTTACCGTATAGAAAACCAGCTAACCAATGCAGGAAGCCTGTCTGGAAATGCCATCCGCTTAATAGAGGGCTTGCCCGATGGGCGGGTACTGGTAGCAGCCGATGGAGCTGGATTAAATATTATAGACCTCAAAGCAGACTTTTTTGCCAAAGATGCCAAACCTTTAATTACCCGGCTTGCCTTGCCAAATGATGCACAGGTTTATGGCATGGGGCAAGACAACAACGGCACCATGTGGATAGGCGGTATGGATGGATCTGTGTATCGTTTCAACCCTCTTAAAAATAGTTTTACCCCTTTTAAAAATGGACAGCTTTTAAACAACGGTTTCTATGCCCCAGATAAAAGTATACTTATCAACGGCAGCCTTTTTTTGTACGACGGCAAAAAGGCGGTACCCTTATTTGACACTACTAAAACCCTTGCAGGAAATATTCTTTTCAAACCGAGGGAAAAGCTGTGGGAGAATTTTCATAGGGAACTTAAGTTTTATGATGTGAGTAAATGGGAGCCGGGCAAACAACCAGACTGGAGCTTGCAACTGCCGCAAAGTACCCGCACCGTTTACCCTTTTATTGCCGATCGTTCCGGAATAATTTGGTCGGGTTCGGTTGGGTATGGTTTGCGTAAATACAATTTGTCGGGCGGCAAATTTAAAGTGCAGCACCCCGGCACCAGCACCCGATGGATTATACCCGTTACCTCAAATGACATTTACACCGGCGACTTCGGCTTTGGCTGGAAGCGGATTAAAAACGACGTGACAGAGCAATCACCCTTTCGCAACATTCCCGCTTTAACACAGATAGATAATTTTATTGTTGCCAGCAACGGAGACTTCTGGATAAAAAGCGATGACAAAGGCTTTTTCAATTACAACCCGGTATCGGGCAGGTTGACGCCACACCCTGAAATAAATAACTACGAAGGCATGGGCGATAAACAACCAATGCTGCAAGATAGCAAAGGCAGCTTATGGTTTCCTGGGCGTGGCGGCAGTTTCCAGCGCTTTCATACAGCCACAGGCAAGGTAGATAGCTTTAATATAAACACTAATGCCGCAAGGCCCATGTTGCCAAAATCTATTTGCACGGCACTCTATGAAGACAAACAAGGTATATTTTGGGTAGGCACCGCAGAGGGGTTTGCCAGGCTGGAATTTAATAATAAGTCCTACCGTGTACCTGCCATAAAATGGTTTTACAACGATCCCAAAAGCCGCAATTCTCTCAACTACAACCATGTGTCTTGTTTTTTGGATGATCCTATGCAGCCCGAAAAATATTTATGGATATGTACCAAAGGCGGAGGACTGAACCGGTTGAACAAAACCACCGGCGATTTTATGCAGCTTACCACCAAACAGGGCTTACCGAACGACGTACTGTATGGCATACTGCCAGATGATGCCGGCAACATTTGGGGCAGCAGCAACATGGGCATTTTTTGTTTATTCAACC
>JANPJW010000041.1:0-4300 GCA_031425715.1 Chitinophagaceae bacterium
CAGTGAAACAACATTGCCCAATGGAAAATTTACATACACACCAGGTGCATAGCCCCATTTAAATTTTGTGTCTGTTCCAGGAATATCATCTGCTAACCGGAATTTTGAATAATTAGCTGCACCCAGTACACCGCCGGAGACTTTGTAGCGGTCTGCTGTTTGTGCAAAGCTGCTGGTAAAGGCTAACATAGCCATTGCCGAAAATAATAGTGTTCTTTTCATAGTGGGTAATTTTTTAGTTGTTTTACCCACCATTGCAATGGCTGTGCCGAACACGATAGTGATCCTTGAGATTAGATTAAGAAAGCAGGGACACTAGCTACAAATAAAAAATTTACTATTAACGCATATTTTTCAGGAACAAAAATGATTTTTTGAAATTTCAGGGAACAACTTATAGAAACGAGCATGTTATTCCCCATGTGATAAATTTTTACAGTATAAAATTGTCAACCTTACGGAATGAATAACTCAAGTGAGCCTTTGATAGCGTTACAATCAGTAAAAGAGTTTACAAAACTTACGGTCACGAGGAAACGCCATGGTTTTCGCCTGCCGACAAAGAAGTATTTGCTGGTATAATAGCCTTCCTTTAAATGACTTGCTTTTGCGGGGCTTAGAGGGTAAGTGAATATTGTTTGTGCGCTATCTCCCCCGAGGCTAATGCGTAAAAAAAATCTCCCATTAGGAGATTTTTCAAATGATCAGATTTACCTGGTCTTTGTGAACGGATAATGAATTACAGCTTTTTACAAGGATTGGATTTGAGATTCAAAGATCGTTGTTGCCAAAACGTCTGGTGTAGCGTATGAATGGAACTTTTAGTAGTAATTTTTCTATAGAAAATATTTGGTATTTGGCAATAGCAAATATCACTGCCCATGATTAGTGACTTCAATTTGTAGCATTCGCAGGGCTTCCAGAAGGATAATGAAAAGGACGAAATCAATGTTTGGTAAATTGTAGACTTCATCTTTCGGAGTTTTATGGATGTTTTTTTAAAACTGTACATCCGCGTGATCAAAAAGCATAAAGTAAAAATCCCCGGGATGACCCGGGGAAAATTACTTCGATTGCACATTGAATGGTGCTCATTTAGAACTCAGATCTTCCCGAAAGAAAAGCATTTCGCTCCACCGGGTTTCTATGGCTTTGGAATAATCGGCCAGATAGCGTGTCCACGCCCCGGCCCCATAGGCCGCATCAAAACGCTCTGCCATGGGTTTACGAAAACCTTCATCCAGTTCTTTTAGACCTCCTTTCAGCCTGCTAACGGTAAGCATTTCTGGAGGGCCAGATGCAATAGAACGATAGACTGCCACGCTTTCATTAGAGGCTGTCCATACTTTTTTCAGCTTCTTTACGAGATCTGTAGCCTGCACGATCATCCCTGATTTGGGATACATGTGACTGATGATAATTTTGTCAGTGTAGTCTGACACGCCAACATTGCTAAGCTCGGGTACATACTCAGCGTAACCACTACTTCCCCGGTCGAGGGTTAATGGCATCACATTGGTTGCCCAGTCCGCAGTATGTGCCTGGCCAAGGTCTCCTCTCTTGTCCATTTGTTCCCAGCTGAGCGGACCCTCTACTACATGAAAGCCGCCTGCATCGGGCCCCGATTCTATTGAAAGTACCCGCCATTTCCAGTCTCCGGTGTGGTACTTTGCCGCATGTGCCGCAAAGGCCTTCTCAAACTCCAATGTTTTGTCAGCTTTAGGAAATACCCTGAATGTGCTCACCACATTTCCCTGGCTCAATCCTATTGCAGGAATAAGCAAACAGAAAAGAATAATCTTTTTCATTTTTTTGTTTTAAAGGTTAAAAAAGAAGAGGTGGGTTGGTTGGGATAGGGGCGGAGTAAGTAGAAAAGTAGAAATTTAAACTCAGTAATCAAAGGCCTTTTATAGATGACATTGGAGGGCACAGCAATGGAAAAACTCTGTGGGTATTTCCACACAATTATCTTTCCTCCAAAATCTTTGTGTTGGAGCGACAGAGATCATCAAACGAAATTGGCATTTTAATCGAAATTTAAAAATGCATTGCAAACAGATTAGGAACCGAGAGCCGGGCAATGACAAACTCCCGGTAGATGCATCATTCATCCCCTTCTTTTTAAAGTGAATGCTTATCCCTTGCAGTTACCAACCCTTACTCATTCCCCAGACCCAGCTGATGAGCCAATATATAAGTACAACGATACCCGCTATTGCAAGAAAGAGCATTAGCAACACCGGTATGATTACTTTCCATGCAGAGCCATTGTGGCGGCCATCTTTGTAATGCTGCTCCATCAACCGCATATTCCTGAGATTAGACTTAAAAGCCACATCAAACAGGTCTCCAAGGATAGGTATAGATCCAAACAAAGTGTCAATCAATACATTTAAAATCATTCTCGCCATTACAAATCCACTGGCTCCATTGTGGGCCATCACCCAAATCATGTAGCCAGAAATACCAAATCCGGTCAAATCACCTGCACCCGGTATTAGCCCGATAAGCGCATCAAGACCAAATCGAATTTCGGTGCCTGGGATTCGAAATTTTGCGTCCATTAGAGTAGCCACCTGTTTAAGTTTTTGCAGTGCGGGTGGGAGTGCGGAGGGAGTTTTCATATCAATGTTTGTGACATACCCTTTAAATAATCGTACCAGATTCATTGGCTGCCAATGTTGCCTGTTTCATCAGATAGTTTTAAGCAAAAAAACTGCCCGTTGCATCCTGGTTCAGACTGTTGCGATATCTGTTTTGAAGGGTCACTTCCTGTGCTGCATGTCAGAATTAGTAGGAAGGCACGTAGCTTTCCAGGGAAATCTACAATCAAATTGTTCCGGCTGTGGTTCAAAATTTGCAACGGTTCCTCTATGCAACAATGGAAAAAGAAATTATTTGAATTGGCCAGGAAAGTAGATGATGTGGCTGATGGGCACATACTTCGCCTGAAACGGCGGCTAGGTATGGAAGGCCCGCTACAGGTAGTACCTTATAGAACTTACGGTACTCCCCAGCATGTGTATGTCCGGGGCCGCGTACTGGAAAATAAAAATATAGCAGTCGCTGGTGAGACTGATACACTATTTGACAATCTCCTGAATATGTACAAGCGTTTTGAAACAGACGAAGTGCCGGGCGCTTTGGTGCAACTAACCTTGCCAGGAGAACAATTACAGCTTGTAAGCGACAAGGAGGGTTATTTTGTTTTTGATTTTAAACCTGCAGCGCCGCTGATAGCTGAAGAACTGTATCACAGTTTTCCACTTAATTTGATAGAACCAACAAAAGCCGGTGCCGCAGTGCTGGCTGAAATGATGATTCCTCCCGTGGATGCGGAGTATGGCATCATCAGCGATATTGATGATACGATTATTCGTACGGGTGCCAGCAACTTATTGTCAATGGGCAAAACCGTACTGCTTGGCACTGCCAGAACGAGGCTTCCATTTGCCGGTGTGTCTGCCTTTTACAAAGCATTGCAACTGGGCCGCAATGGTAAACGCAACAATCCTTTTTTTTATGTGAGTAGCAGCCCCTGGAATTTGTATGACCTGTTGATAGATTTTATGGATCACAATGAGATACCCGCTGGTCCGCTGCTTTTGCGTGATTTCGGCATTCAGAGCGAATCTTTTACAAGTGGCGATTATCTTAGTCATAAGTTTAAAGAGATAGCTCAAATATTAGACACCTATCCGCATTTAAATTTCGTGCTGGCTGGAGACAGTGGTGAACAGGATCCACCTATCTACCTGGAAGTGGTGAAACATTACCCGGGCCGTATCATGAGCATATACATCCGGGATGTGGTGCAAGGTGCCAAAAAGCAAACGGCCGAAATGGTTGCCGGGGAGCTAGCCAAACTCGGCGTAGAAATGATATTGACGGAGCACAGCCTAAAAGCTGCTGAGCATGCCGCGGGCATTGGACTTATTTATCAGCAGGAAATACCTGCCATTGCGGAGGATAAAAAAGCAGATACCGGAGAATTGGATGGTAGGGAAGAACCTGATATTTCCGGCCCCGGGCTATCATAGCCTGCGGTGTGCTCACACCCATAGCAAAGGGATGTGAAAGCTGAGTTTAAAAGATGTTGAAGAAAGTAAGGCGATTGGCTCGTGAAACTTGCTTGTGGCTTGCTTTTTGCGTAGAGCAGCAAAATAAATTTTGCTGTCCTCCTTTAAACAATCTCTCATGAAAAAAAACTTCATCTCCCAGCTAATCCGTAAAATTTACAAACTTTTTTTTGACGGAAAACGAGCGCAAGAAGATTTTGGGGAGGTAATAGAAACATCTC
>JANPJW010000042.1:0-10097 GCA_031425715.1 Chitinophagaceae bacterium
AGTAAATAAAGAGTTTTTAGATTGGTTGACAGACCCTGTTCAAAATGGGGGAGGCGCCATCACAGATTTTGGCTGCTATGGAGTGAACATAAGTACCTGGATGAACAAGGGGAAAAGGCCGGTTTCCGTAACCGCCGTCACACAACAATTGCAACCGGAAAATAACCCACTCGTAGATGATGAAGCCACCATCATTTTAGTGTATGAAAAATCTAAGGCTACTATACAAGCCTCCTGGAACTGGCCCATCGGAAGAAAGGACATGGAGATTTATGGTACCACAGGGGCCATCTTTGCAGATAATAGAAGTGCCCTACGGTTGCGCATAGCCGAAGGGTATGACGGCTTTCGGGAAGTCCCTTATAAGTTAACTGAAAGAGCTGCACCCTACAATGATCCCTTCTCCCTTTTTGCCGCTGTTGTTCACAACGAAATTGTGTTGCCCGCTTTTGATCTCAATTCGCTGGAGAACAATATGCTGGTGATGGAGATACTGGAAGCAGCAAGGCAATCAGCCAAAAGCGGTAAGACGGTCAAGTTGAAATGAGGACCTGGGGCCTGTCAGTAAAACTGCCCTGCAGTAAATTAAACGAAATGCCGCATCCGGTTGCTGCTGCTGGATTAAAGGCCACAATAATAATCATACCCTCTTTCGTACCAGTAGTCTTTGGGCCGTTGATTGCTAAAACTGAGGGAGCCAATTCTTTTAAGGTGTTTCACCCCATATTTTACGGGGATGATGAGGCGGAGCGGATAGCCCTGGTTCATGGGTAAGGGAGAATCATTCATTTCGTAGCACAAAATCGTTTGGCTGTGCATCATGCTCCGGTTGTCTATGCCTACGTAATATCCATTGTCTGGCGTTACAAGGCCTGTAAACTGTCGCTGCGCCAGCTCATCCAATTGGTAGTGCTTTACAAAGTCGCTGAATTTTACACCGCCCCAGTGTGTAATCTGGCTCCAGCCTTCTATACATTTAAAATTAAAAATCACTTCTGTTTTTGGTAGCTTTTTAATGTCGGCCATGGTAAGCATTAAAGTATCGCCGGGAGCTTTTATCACTTGTAATTTCCAGGCCGCTGTGTCAAAATTATTGCTCATGCCAGCATTACCATTTACCCTTACTTTTTTTACTGCATCTTCTTTAGTAAAGGTTTTAGAAAGGTTGCTGATACTATAAATGCTACCGAAAATAAATTCATTGGCATCGAGGCCTTTGCGGAGTGGGGCTAAGGCGCCTTGCTGTTTGGGTTGTTTGTACAGCCACTTCCATGCTCCTACACAGCCCACCACAAAAAGGGTAAATACCAAGAGTGAAACAATTGTTCTGTTCCTGATATAGGCTGGGGAAACCACTTTTTCATCCATGCTCATAAAAAATATTTTAAAGTTCTGAGGATTGTTTCTCCGGTTTATCATCCTTTGGCACAGCTATATTTTTGGAGTCGTCGGGTGGGAGCGTTTCAAAACCCGTAATCATACCCCTGAAGTTGTTCCAACCTGCCTTGAGGACCTGCAGCACATGCACTAAAAAGAAAAGAAAGAATAAAATGGTAATGATAAAATGTTCAGCCCTTGCCCACTCATAACCACCCAGCATATTGCACAGCCAGTTTAGCTGAGCAGGTTTATAAATGGCAAGACCGGTAAGCAGCATCAGGAAGCCCAGCACAATTACGGTAGTGTATGCCAGTCGTTGAGCTGCGTTGTATTTCTGTTGTGCCGGTAAGCTTTTCCTGATTTTTAAGTCGTGCAATATTACCTGCCAGGATTCTTTCAAAGATTTTTTGTTGGGGAAAATGAGCTTGTACTCTTTTGAAAACAGCAGGTACAAAAAGTAGACAATGCCATTGACGGCAAATATCCACATAAAGAAAAAATGAAGGCTCATGCCTTCTGCCAGCCGATACTTAATATTGAGGGCTTCGTAAAAAGATTTGGGGAAAAACTTGAGGATCGTTTGATCCCCCCATCCGAGCCGGTAAACGCCGTTGGCCCAATAAATCAAAAGACCGCTCCAAATCATGACTGCCAACACCGGAAAATTGATCCAATGAAACCAGCGAATGGCTAAGGGATGCTTGTTGATAATTTTCTTCATGAGCAGAGTGGTAAAAGATGTTGAACGCCCCGGGAATGCCCGCTAGCGTGAAGATATTCTATTTAGGTTGCTATTCAGTTAAGCGAGCATTGGGACAGGGCAATACTCATCATTCACAATTGACAGGTGCATCTTATTTTGAGCAAGCTTTCGTACACCTCAATCAACCGCCGACGGGGCTGACAGCCGCCGTCGGGGTTAGCCCCACCCTGACGGCGGTTGTGCTTAAGTTAATAGCATTGAGTCTCAATTCACATTTCACCCTTTACAATCAAGCTACTTTTTCACAAATTTTAGTGAGGCCGAATTCATGCAATAACGCAAGCCTGTTGGTTTGGGGCCGTCGTTAAATACATGGCCCAGGTGGGAGCCACATCTGCTACAGTTTACTTCTGTACGCACCATTCCGGCAGTTCTATCGGTAATTTCCTCCGTGTTACTTTTCTTGATCGGTTGGTAGAAACTCGGCCATCCCGTGCCACTGTCAAATTTTGTGTCAGAACTAAATAAAGGCAGGTCGCAGGCAACGCAGTTGTACACTCCTGACTTGTGATTATCCCAGGTATTACCAGTGTAGGGACGTTCGGTGCCTTTTTGCCTCGTAACCTGGTATTGCAGGGGAGTTAGCTGTTTGCGCCATTCGGCATCTGTTTTCACAACAGTATAGCTAGCGTTAGTAGGTTCCTGTTTTTTTGCTTTTTGTGCGTTGCAACCAAATGCAAAGAAAACCAATGCCAAAAGGGGTAAAATATTTTTCATCTTAATTTATTTATGAAAGCTACGCAACTGCATTCTTCATGGTTTTCTTAACAGTGCACCTTAACAGTAGTTTGTCAGCCTTCCCTAAGTTAGGCAATCAAAGCTTACCCACAATGTTACTATTTCGCTGTATTTGCTGGCCAGGGTCGGTTTTAGAACATTTGCTGTTACTTCATCATGCAACTAGTTAAGACAGCTCCAGGCATTTATACAAGTGGGCCACTACCAATTTCCCCATATGTGTGATTTTGAGAAACGAATCGTCCTTATGATAGGCTGCCAACTGAGTTGCAAGGGCGGCTGTTTTTTCTGCCGGTGCAACTTCATGCGGCAGGGAGGCTTCAAATAATTCTTTGAGACGGGTTCTGCCCAGTTTTTCCCTGTGGCCAATCAGGCTGCGTTCCTCCTGCTGGTATTGGCGCATGCTTTCTTCTGTAATATGTTGTAGCCCTAAAAATACAAGCGGGTTATTTTCTTTAAAATAATGTGGCAGGTAAAGGTTTAACCGGCCTTCGTACGATTGTTGGTCGAAGTCTATGGCTCTTATACGGTATTGATTGCCTTCAATATCAGGCGTTATGTCTACCACGAAATTATACGAACGCATATCGCCGAGCAATCTTACAAAACACCGCTCATTGAACTTTACAAACTCCTTGCAAATTCTTATCTGGTTGAATTTATTTTCATTTTCTAAAGTCTGTAAAAATAAATCACCTGGTAAGCCAGCAATATGTTCTTCAATTAAGGTGTTGCCATCGGTTAAATAATTAATACGGTTGGGCGATAGAATATGTTCCAGCTCCAGCCCGTAAACTCTGCTGGCATCCGCTACTTTTACATAAAAATGATCGTAGTTATCATTGAGGCGATTGATAATGCGCACCCTGAATGGGCGGGAATTTCCAAAAGTGCAATAGTCTATCCTGGATACCGATAAATGTTGCATTACTTCCAAATGGCCCGAGGCGTTCATGAGGGCATAAATAAATTTAAGCCCCGGGTGCAATTCTTTCATTTCTGTTTCGTCGTACACTACCGTTTGCCAAAGGCTGTCTTTTCCGTTTTTATCATACAGTGGCGAGGAAAAAGTAAAGCGCAACATATCTGAATACTGCACCGGTAACTTTATTTCCCTGTCATATTTAAGGAGATAATTTTTGAGTGGATTTCTTATGGGGTAAAAAATCTTTTTTCTTGACGGAGCATCATTTCTGTTGGCAATATCAGGCATGAGCAAATTTATTAATTAATGAGCACCCATTTGTGTTGGCTGGTTGTAAAGATAAAATGAATCTTCTCTTGCCGGACTGCCAATTTTCTTTCCCTTGAACCAGCATTCACCTGCTTTGCAGTTACAGTAAATTTTTTATGACTATCCGCTATTGATTGCATAGCGCTTAGAAATTCGATTGATTCTTTTAAATGCATATTCATACAAAAAAGGTAAAATAAACACAAGATTTAAACCTAAGTAGAAAGTATAAATGATGAAATCCCAAACCTTATTACCTTATTATCATTCACTGGAATACTTAATAGCACTGAAAGTAAGTAAGGTAATAAGGTTAGGCATATTATGAAAGTCAGTTTCTACTAAGGTTTTCGCCGTAGTAAAATGATGCAACATCTTAAAGACATAAACAATCAAATAAGTAGCGCCTGATTGCGGATAGTCATATAATTTTTGTTTTGATCGGCACATTTGTGAACGGCCCCTGCAAGTTTACCTCGATAAGGTAACTGAAAGGTTGCCGCTACTTACCCATAACTCCAAATTTTTTGTTTTTTGTATCGAGTACCAGTATCGAGCGACGGAAAAGTTTATTTCCCGTCATGCCCCCCATACCCATCTTCATCATCTGATCAATTTCATTTTGGCTCGACCCTTCTATGTAAGTGGAGTATCCGATGGGTAATTTTTGGAAGGCTACCTCTATGCTATCTGCAGTGGCAAGCGAATGGGCGGTTAAGGTTATATCCCATGAGCGGGTGCTGTATTGCACAGGCGCGGCTCCGGGCAGTGCAAGCAGTTCCGTTGTTTTTTTGTCGGTAAGCAAACTGTAAGCACTAGAGCCTGTATCAAAATAAAGTAATTTCTTTTTGCCTTTAATTACAGCAGGTAATAAAATAGCCCTGTTTACAAACATAAAATCTGTGAGCTTGAACTTGGCAGCCAGTTTTGCCGGAATGTCCGTTCCCGTTAATATTTTGCGGGAGCGGTAGTTGATTATAACAACCCTGTTCTCTATAAAATCAGTGCCGATTGTGCCTATGATATCTACGCTATTTTTTTTTGCCCAATTTATTGGCGGGTTTTGATACTCCAATAATTTTATGGCCACAGCCGACACGGGCATGCCAGCAACTTTAAAATTGACATCCAACAGCTGTTTGGCTGTATCGCTTACTGCGGCCGTTTTTGGAAAGCGAGCGTGTATTTGCTGCATCGGAGATTTATAAAAAACGGTAGACGGCGACCCCGTGTCGAACTGCATGTAAAACTGTTTTTTACAGCCTCTTACCCTAACCGGCAGCAGTAAGGCGGCATGCGGCTCCCATGTATTGTTTACAGAATCTCCCTGCCAAATAAAATTTAGCTCGTGCTCGTCACTGGGCAGCACTAGAAGGTTGGGCGCCAGTGCAGGCATTTTTTGCGCAATTGCAGGTTGAAGATAACTGCTTGCCAGCAACAAAAAGCTGGTAGCTAAAGTGGGTAGTTTTTTTAATCCTGGGTTCATACAAATACATTTTTGAATTGCAAATGTAGCTGCGTAGCGTTCCGCTAAAAACGTCATTCACCTGACATTGCAGTGTAAATTACCCGACATTGACCTGTTTAGGGGTTAATTGCGGGCTCGCTTTGACGGCGAAGACTTATTAAATGGTAACCGATGATAATGACATTTACGACATACATTAAAACTACTATCCATAGGTAGTTTATAAGGTAATCTCTGTTGCCATATTGAGCAAGTAGGAAATTGTAAACCAATGTAGCCAATAGGAGGAGATGAAAGCAAACCACCCAGGAAATCTGTTGCCGGATAACCCCCTGGGCAAACTGCACGGACAATTGGGATAGTAGTTTCTTTTTTTTTAATAAATACCCGGGGAGGAGAAAATGAACATAGGGTACCACTATAAAACTAAAACAGGAGAGACAAAAGACATAAAGAAAATCTTTATCATGAATAAGACTGTCTTCTGGTGCTGGGGTGGCATCTTGTTGCGGCTCCGGAACCAGTATAGCGTCCAGGGGTACACCGAGTGCCGTTGCAATTGCTTTTAAGGTGAAGGTTCTGGGTTTGCTTTCCCCACTTTCTATTCTCTGGATAGTTCTTACAGTCACGTTGGTTAAATCTGCCAACTCTTCCTGCGTCATTCCTTTTTGTTTTCGAAGTGTGGCAAGCTTATTCACAGGGGCCATGGGTACAATTTGTACAAAGTAATAACTACCAGTGCAGTTTTCAAAGTTTGTTTGGAAGCGTTCTTTTGACGCCATCAGTATTATTTCCCCTTACCATATTTTTTTTCCAGGTATTGTACCCAGGCAGTTAAAATCTCCTGTTCTTTTTTACAACTTCCGGATAGCGATGGTCTATACAAGAGAATGTTATGAAGGTATAAAAGCTGGTATCCAGCCTTATTTAGTTGAAATAGGCAAACCTTTCTTTTAGATAAGTTTGTTGCATTAAGCAGGCTTAAGCTTCGCATATTTTTTTGGACATGAATGGTTTTTTTAAAATGTGTGCTCTGCAAATGATACCATAGAGAATATCGCATGATTGTAATAAACAGCTCAGCAGCTTTTCTGTGAGTTGCATAAATCCGTATATTTCCGTTTGTATGAAACCCCTAGTCTTCAACGACCTTCGCTTTTTTCAAATTAGTGAGAATGCCATTTCCATAGAAATGGGCGGGGATATTAGTGAAGAGACCTTAGAGAAAATTACCCGGCTCAATGAATGGATCAAACAAAATCCTTTTGCAGGATTGCTGAGTACAATACCGGCTTATACCACGCTGACTTTATATTTTAATCTTGTTGAGTTGATGAAGGATG
This sequence comes from Chitinophagaceae bacterium, assembly GCA_031425715.1. Classification (GTDB taxonomy): domain Bacteria; phylum Bacteroidota; class Bacteroidia; order Chitinophagales; family Chitinophagaceae; genus Ferruginibacter. Next base: position 6,927 of record JANPJW010000042.1, read on the forward strand.
CTGGATTAAAGGGTTTTACAGCGCTCGATAAAATTTCAGGCTATATCAGCGCTATCAATTTGGAGACAACTACCGGGCACCCAACGCAGCAACCGATCATTCATATCCCGGTATGTTACGATGATCCATTCGGTTTAGATATGGAAGCGCTGACCGCTTTTTATCAACTAACAAAAGAAGAAATCATACAGTTGCATAGTGCTGCTGTTTACACTGTTTTTATGATTGGCTTTGTGCCTGGGTTTCCTTACCTGGGTGGGTTGTCAGAAAAACTAACCGCTCCACGAAAGCAAAACCCACGACCGGTAATTCCCAAAGGCTCGGTAGGTATCGCCGGGCAGCAAACAGGTATTTACCCGCTGGAAACACCGGGCGGCTGGCAGATAATAGGTAGAACACCGCTCAGGTTATTTGATGCCGGCCGGCAACAACCATCCTTGCTAAAAGCAGGGGATACCATAAGATTTGAAGCGATTTCTTTGACCGAATTTGAGCAGATTCAAAAGCAACAATGAGTATCAGCATTACAAAGCCCGGTGTTTTTAGTACCGTCCAGGATTTGGGGAGAAGCAGGTTTTTAGACCAGGCTGTTCCTGTGTGTGGTGCAATGGATAAGGTTTCCGCCAGCATCGCTAATCTTTTGCTGGGTAACGCAACAGATGCTGCAGTGATAGAAATAGTGGATGGTAATTTTGAATGCATTACCCGGGAAGATGTTTTGATGGCCTTGGTTTCGGGAGATGCACACTTCGAAATTGATCATAAAGTAACACCCGTCAATCGCTCTTTATTTATACCGAAAGGCGCTACCATTCATTTGAAAAATAATACTGAAGGTCGCTATTCCTATTTGGCTATTGCCGAAGGTTGGGATGTGCCCGAAGTGCTGGGAAGCAAAAGTACTTTTGTAACCGCTGGCTTCGGCGGGTATCATGGTCGACCATTAAGAAAAGGCGATGAGTTGTTAGCGGCTCAAACCTACTCCGCACAAAATAAAATACTGTTTGATCATTTAAAAAGCGAAACCGTGAATTGGCCTGCATGGAGTGCTCCTGCCAAACAATTTTTACCGACTTCCTCTTCAATCGTTCGGGTAATTATGGGAGCAGAATTTAATTGGTTTGAAGAAAAGGCTGTCGCTGATTTTTTCAGCAAGTCTTACCAGTTCAGCAACGCCAACCGGATGGGTATTCGTTTGCAAGCTGCTAAGGTCACAAGGAAACAATCACATCAAGGGGAACTATTGTCAACAGCGGTGGTGCCAGGTACCATCCAGGTTACCGGCGATGGATCTTTGATTTTACTGATGGCAGATTGCCAAACTACCGGCGGCTATCCCAGATTGGCAAAAGTTATTGAAACTGATTTACCTATTTGCGCTCAATGGAAGCCGGGTCATTCAATTCAGTTTGAATGCATCAACTTACAAGAAGCCGAAAAGCTTTATCTTGATCTTCAGTCAGAACTTCAAAAACTAGCTACTGTTATCCACTTTAAAATCGAATCTTACAATGCCTGATATCGATATCAATTGCGACATGGGAGAGGCTTTTGGAAATTACCTCATGCCAAACGATGCCCTTCTTTTCAACTATATTTCTTCCGCAAATATTGCATGTGGGTTTCATGCCGGAGATGCGGCAGTAATGCAGGATACCGTTGCTTTGGCCATCCAGCATGATGTAGCCATTGGTGCACATCCCGGTCTTCAGGATCTGCAAGGTTTCGGTAGAAGAGAGATGAAAATATCGCCCAAAGAAGTTTACCAAATTACCTTGTACCAAGTTGGCGCATTGGCAGCATTTGTAAAAGTGGCCGGCGCCAAACTCAATCATGTGAAACCACACGGCGCCTTATACAATATGGCAGCGAAGGATCTTATATTAGCCCAGGCAATTGCAAACGCCATTTATGATTTTGATCCATCTTTAATTTTATACGGCCTTGCCGGCAGCCAACTAATCAACGCAGCATCCGGCAAAGGCCTGCAATCAGCTTCAGAAGTTTTTGCTGACCGCACTTACCAGGATGATGGCTCCTTAACCCCCCGCACACAAGCCAATGCTATGATCAGCAACGAAACAGAGGCCCTGGCACAAGCGATAAGTATGGTGAAGCAGCAACAGGTGATGAGCGTGCATCAAAAAATGATTCCACTCCGGGCAGACACGCTGTGCATTCACGGCGATGGGGAGCATGCGGTGGCGTTTGCAAAAACCATTTGCCAGGCTTTAAAAATCGAAGGTATTACCCTTAAAGCTTTTGGCAATTGAAAACAAGCAACAACCGAAGTGTAATCATTGGTGCAGCTTTCCTGATGGCCACTTCCGCCATCGGTCCGGGATTCTTAACACAGACCGCCGTCTTTACCCAACAGTTGGGCGCTAGTTTCGGCTTTGTGATTTTAGTTTCCGTCGTGTTGGATATTATTGCTCAACTCAACATCTGGCGTATTATTTCCGTAGCAGATCAACCTGCACAATCCATCGCCAACAAAGTTTTTCCGGGCTTGGGTTACTTTCTGTCCCTGCTTGTTTTTCTGGGCGGACTGGCTTTTAACATTGGCAACATTGCAGGTGCTGGCCTGGGCTTAAATGTTTTATTTGGAATAAGCATCACGCAAGGCTGCATCATCAGTGCCATTGTTGCACTCGGCATTTTTATGTACAAGGAGGCGGGCCTTGCCATGGATTGGATGAGCAAAGTTTTAGGTTTTGTAATGATCCTGCTCATGGCTTACATCGTTTATAAAAGCAACCCACCTTTTGCCGAAGCAGCCCGGCAAACTTTTGTGCCGCAGCAATTTAGTTTCACAGCCATCTTAACCATTGTGGGTGGCACGGTGGGTGGCTATATTACTTTTGCCGGGGCGCATCGTTTACTGGATGCCGGCATTACCGGCGAGCAAAATCTACCGGCAGTAAACCGCGGTGCCACCATGGCCATAGGCATTGCGTCGCTGATGCGGGTCTTGTTATTTTTAGCGGCATTGGGCGTGGTGTATACAGGTGCTACTTTAGACCCTGCTAACCCGCCTGCTTCCCTTTTTCTCCTGGCAAGCGGCCAACTGGGGTACAAATTATTTGGCCTGGTGATGTGGTGTGCTGCCATCACATCTGTGATTGGCTCTGCATACACTTCTGTTTCTTTTATCAAATCATTTCACCCCCG